>DASYAQ010000083.1:0-3726 GCA_036501225.1 Caulobacteraceae bacterium
GACCGTCGGATTGCCCCGGCTGTCGAGAATCTCACGCGCGTTGATGTCGACGATTTCAGTCACGGGCTCTCCTTGAGTTCGCGGCGGCGCCCGGGTGTTAGCCCAGGCGTGCGACGCGGGAAAGTCACCCCATGTTCGTAATAAAGCCCGCTCATCCGTGCGAAGGCGGGGACCCAGGATTTTTATTCTGTGAGGGATTCAATTGCGGCCAGGTCGGAAGATTTGACACCAAGCACACCAAGCACACCAAGAAGGGTAAGGGTTGGTGCTGACCCTTGGCGTGCTTGGTGTGCTTGGCGGTCAAAAAAGCCTGGGTCCCGCCTTCGCGGGATGAGCGGACCTGAGAGCCGAGCTAAGCGGCCCTAGTCTTCCTTCGGCGTCAGGACCTGGCGGCCCTTGTACATGCCGGTTTTCAGGTCGATGTGGTGTGGGCGGCGCAGTTCGCCCGTTTCCTTGTCTTCGATGTAGCTGTTTGGCTTCAGCGCGTGGTGCGAGCGGCGCATGCCGGCGCGCGATGGGGAGACTTTGCGTTTGGGGACGGCCATGGGACGGGCTTCTCGAAAAGGCGTGAACGGGTCTGCGACGGCCGGGCCGCTCGCGTGAGCGGGCGTCTATGCCTGAATCCCGGCGCGGATTCAAGGAAGCCGGTCGAGTGCGCCCTGGCGGCCTTGCAGGAAGCGCCTGAGCGCGGGGTCGGTCTCCAGACCGATGGCGCGGTCGTAGGCGGCGTGGGCGGCGGGGGCGTTGCCCGTGCGGGCCAGGAGTTCGGCGCGGGCGGCCCAGTAGGGTTGATAGGCGTCCAGCCGGGTGGCGTCGCGGCAGCCGTCGAGGGCGGCCAGGCCGGCCTGCGGCCCTTGCGCTTCGCCGATGGCCACGGCGCGGTTGATCGCCACCACGACCGAGCCGGTGAGCGCGTAGAGGGCTTCATAGAGCTCGGCGATGCCCGGCCAGTCGGTGCGGCCGGTGCGGCGGCGGTCGGCATGCGCCGACTGGATGGCGGCCTCGATCTGGAAGCGGCCGGGGCGCCTGTAGGTCGCCGCTCTGACGATCAGCGCCTCCGCCTCGGCGATCAGGCCGGGGTTCCAGGCGCTGGTGTCCTGTTCGGACAGCGGGATGAAATCGCCTGTCGCCGAGCGGCGCGCGCCACGCCGGGCCTCGGCATGCAGCATCAGGGCGGCCAGGCCGGCGGTCTCCGGCTCGTCGGGCAGGACGGCGGTGAGCAGGCGCGCCAGCCAGATCGCCTCCTCGGTCAGGCCGCGCGACTTGGGGTCGACCCCCGCCGGATCGGCCCAGCCTTGCGTGAAGACGGCATAGACCGCGTCCAGCGCCGCCTCGAGGCGGGCCGGCAGTTCGGCCGCCTCCGGCACCGCGAAGGGGATGCCGGCGTTGCGGATCTTGCGTTTGGCGCGCACCAGCCGCTGGCCCATGCTGGTCGGCGAAACCAGGAAGGCCGAGGCGATGGCGGCGGCGTCGAAGCCGAGGATGGTCTGCAGGATCAGCGGCGCCCGCGCGCCCGTGTCGATCGCCGGGTGGGCGCAGGCGAAGATCAGCCGCAGGCGGTCGTCGCCATGGATGCCGTCCTTGGCGGCTTCCGCCTCGAGCTCCTCGATCCGCATGGTGATCTCGCGCTCGGCGCTGGAACGGGTGCGGGCGCGCCGGCCCGCGTCGATGGCGCGCCGCCTGGCCGCCGCCAGCAGCCAGGCCTCGGGAACCCGGGGAACGCCGGTTATCGGCCAGGTCTCCAGAGCGCTGGCGAAGGCGTCGGCCAGCGCGTCCTCGGCGGCGGCGACGTCGCGGGTCTGGGCGGCCAACCAGGCGACCAGCTTGCCGTAGCTGCGGCGGGCGGCGGCCTCGGCCGCCCTGCCCGCCTCAGCCGTGTCGCTGGAGCCCGCCACGCGCGCCTAGTAGACGGGCCGCACTTCCATGGTCCCCGTCGAGGCGCCGGGGCAGCGCGCCGCCCAGCTCAGCGCCGCGTCCAGGTCCGGCACGTCGATCAGATAATAGCCGCCGAGCTGTTCCTTGGTCTCGGCATAGGGGCCGTCGAGCACCTGGGTTTTGCCGTCGACCAGCCTGACCGTGGTCGCGTCGGTGGTATCGCGCAGCCGGTTGGCGCCCACCATGACGCCGGAGGCGTTCAGGGCCTCGGTATAGGCCTGATAGGCGGCCATCAGCTGGCCCATGTCGTCGGGCTTGGCCTTGGCGAAGGCGGATTCATCGTCGTAGATCATCAACAGATATTGCATGAGGGTCTCCATGAAGCGTGCGGCGCGCCAGTCGGCGCCGACCCCATGACGTTCGACGTCAGGCGATTTCGACAGGCGTGGCCATCACATGGCCAGGCGTGACGCCTTGACCAGCTTTTTCGGCGCGACCTTGGTCCAGGCCATCCACAGCAACATGCGCACAAGCGCCTCGTCGGCCTGCTCATAGCGCACAAACGTCGAGCCCTTGCGGCCCCAGGGGCCGGGCACAGGTTCGATGACGCCGGGGTGGGCGGCCGTGAGGTTGTGCTGATCCTCGACGTCCAGCTTCACCATCATGCGCGGCTGGTCGACGTGGATCGTGCAGATGATTTTCTTGGCGACGCGGAAGGAGGCCATGCCGAAATGATCAGCCTCGATCGTTTCAGGTAGTTCCAGGGCCAACCTGCGGATGTCGGCGGCCGCCAGCACGGTCAGACCAGCCGGCTCTTGTGCTTGGCCGCCGCGATAAAGCTCGCATACAGCGGGTGCGGCGCGAAGGGGCGGCTCTTCAGCTCGGGGTGGAACTGCACGCCGACGAACCAGGGATGGTCCTCGCGCTCCATGGTTTCGGGCAGCACCCCATCCGGCGACAGGCCGGCGAATTTCAGCCCGACGCGCTCGAGTCGCTCGCGATAGCCGATATTGACCTCGTAACGATGCCGATGGCGCTCGGAGATGGAGCCCGACCCATAGATGCCGGCGATCATCGAACCGGCATCGAGGATGGCCTCATAGGCGCCCAGCCGCATGGTGCCGCCCAGGTCGTCGCCCTCCTGGCGGCGCACCCGCTCATTGCCTTGCGTCCATTCGGTCATCAGGCCGACGACCGGTTCGGTGGTGGGGCCGAACTCGCTGGACGAGGCGCATGCCAGGCCGGCCAGGTTCCGCGCCGCCTCGATCACCGCCATCTGCATGCCGAAACAGACGCCGAAATAGGGCACGTCGTGCTCGCGGGCGAACTTCACCGCGCGCAGCATGCCGTCCGAGCCGCGCTCGCCGAAGGCGCCCGGCACCAGAACCCCGTCGGCATTCTCCAGCCGCTCGACCGCGGATTCCGGATCGGCCTCCAGTTCCTCGGACTCCACCCAGTCGATGTTTACACCGACATTGTTGGCGACGCCGCCGTGCACCAGGGCCTCGATATAGGACTTATAGGCGTCCTTCAGGACGGTATACTTGCCGACGATGGCGATGGTCACGTCGCCGTCCGGGTGGGTCAGGGTCTCGGTGATCGCCTCCCAGCGCGACAGGTCTGGCGCCGGCGCATCGCCAAGCCCGAACACCGACAGCACCTCGGCGTCCAGGCCCTGGCGGTGATAGTCCAGCGGCACGGCATAGATGGTCTTGGCGTCCAGCGCCTGGATGACGGCGCTTTCGCGGACATTGCAGAACAGCGCGATCTTGCGTTTGTCGCCAGGCGGGATCGGCTGTTCGCAGCGGCAGAGCAGCACGTCCGGCTGGATGCCGATCGAGCGCAGTTCCT
>DASYAQ010000084.1:0-2871 GCA_036501225.1 Caulobacteraceae bacterium
TCCGCCGCCGCGGCGAAGGCGGCCTGGTCCGCCTTGTCCTCGACCAGGCGCCGATAGTCGGCGGTCTCGCCGCCGAAGCGGATTTTCAGCCGCTCGCCATCCGGCTCCAGCGCGATCTCGCCGATGCCGCCGGCCGGCGAGATCAGCCGGCCGTCCTCGGCCCTGACCAGCGCCTGGCCGAGCAGCGCCTTGGCGATGCCGAGCTTCAGCACGCCTTTCTCGTCGAGCAGGCTGTAGATCATGCCGGTCTCGGGCGACCACCAGTCGCCGAGCATGGCGGTGAAGTCTTCCGCCGCGATGGTCGGCGTCTCCGGCCCGACCCGGTCGGCCAGCACGATGTCGACCACCTGTTCGGCCAGCCGCACCGGATTGGCGTCGCGGCCGCCATTGGCCATGATGATCACGTCCAGCCCATCGTCGGGCAGGGTCAGCATCTGGCTGGTCCCGCCCATGACCCCGCCGGAATGGTGCACGACGCGCAGCCCCCGGTACTCGCCCACGATCAGGCCGAGCCCATAGACGCCCAGGCTTCCGTCGGCATAGACCGGCAGGGTGGTCGTCGCGGCCCAGCTTGCGGCCGAACCGAAGCGGTCGCGCGTGCGCAGATGCGCCATCCAGCGCAGCATGTCGTCGATGGTGGAGACGATGGCGCCTTCGCCGCGCACCTCCTCGGACGGGAAGAGGCCGCGCCGCCAGCGGCCCTCGCGGCCGGGCGTGTGCATGGCCGCGATCCCCGGCGTGATGTCGTGGTCGCTGGGGACCGAGGCGGTGTCCGGCATGCCGACGACGTCGAACAGCCGCGTCTTCAACTGCTCCTCGAACGGCGCGCCGCCGACCCGCTCGATGGCGATCGAGACCAGGTGATAGCCGCCGTTGTTGTAGATCATCGCCGTTCCGGGCGCGAAGTTCCGCCCGGTCTGGCGCATCTGCGCCGCCAGCGCCGCGCCGCGCGGCGGCACGCTCATGCCGTGGCCGACGAAGCCGAGGTCGAGATAGCAGCGCGAGCCGCCGCGATGCTGCACCAGCTCGCGCAGCGTCGGATCGCCGCCGGGCCCCGTCAGCTCCGGCAGATAGGTCCGGATCGGCGCGTCCAAATCCAGCTTGCCCTCTTCGGCCAGCAGCAGCGCCAGCAGGCAGGTGAAGTGCTTGCTGGTCGAGCCGATGCGCATGCGGGTCTTCGGCGTGTTGGCGACGGCGTGCTCCAGGCTGGCCATGCCGAAGCCGCGCCGATAGAGCAGCGCGCCGTCCCTGACCACGCCGACCACCAGGCCCGGCTCGTCCGTCCGGTTCCAGGGCGCGAAGAGGGCGTCCAGCTGTTCGGTCACGCTCTTGGCGACCGGCTTGGCGGCATCGGCGGCAGGCATGGCGATCCTCCTTTTCTTGTCTGATCTGAGCCTAACTGGTTTTGGCGCCCCGGCGCACGCCGGAAGATTTGACCACCAAGCACACCAAGCACACCAAGAAGAGGCGTTTGGCCGCTCCGCCCTGTCCAAGCTCGGCCCCTTGGTGTGCTTGGTGGTCAAACAGGGCCTGTCGGCCCACGCTCACGGCTGAAGGCGCCTGCGGCCCCCTACGGGTTTTCGACCTTGGGCCAGTAGGGGGATTTGAAGCGCTGGTAGGGGATGTTGGCGAAGTCGGAGCGGATCGCGCCCGGCGTGTCGAGATAGAGCACATCGGTGGCGATGGGGTCGAAGCCGGCGCGGAAATGGTTGGTGGACTTGACCACCAGCGCCTTACACGTCGTCGGGTCGAGGCCGAGCGCGGTGAAGGCGGTCGGATGGAAGCACTGGGTGCGGATGGAGGCCAGGATGACGTGGACGCCGGCGATCTCGATCCAGGCCGCGTCGCCCAAGCCGACCAAGCCGGAAAGCCCCGTCTGGGTCGCCTTGCGCGCCAGCCCGCGCACGGTCGCGCGCACGTCGAGCGGCTCGCCGGACGCCGGGCCGAGCTTGCCGCCGATGCGCAGGTCGAGCTCCGCGCCGACGCCCACCTCATGGCAGAAGGCCACGGCCTGCGGGTCGTAGAGCAGGGCGAAGCCGACCTCGGTCAGGCCGTGATCCAGCACCGCGCGCAGCATGAAGGTCGAGTCCGCCGGTGCGCCGCCGCCGGCGTTGTCGGCGATATCGGCGATGACCAGCGGACCGGTCTCCACCGCCGCGATCGCCGCCAGCGCCGCCTCGATCGAGACGTCCTTGATCAGCGTCTCGCGGCGCAGGTCCCAGATCTCCTGGCCCAGCGTCCGCGCCACCGCCGCGGCCGCCTCGGCGTCGCCGTCGGCATAGACCAGCATCTTGGCGCCCGTCACCGGCGTATCGCCCCAGGGAAATCCGTGCACGAACGAAATCGACAGGATGTTGTTGCGGTGTTCGCGCGCCTGCAGCCGGTCGACGAAGCCGCGCATCGGCTGGCTTTGCGTCGGCCAGAAGGAGATCATCTTGCAGTCGTGCACGGCGGCGACCGGCTGGAGCTGGCCGTTGCGCACGCTGAGGCAGATGCGCCAGGCGTCCTCCATGCGCTCTATGCCGTCGGTGTGCGGATATTCCTTCTGGAACACCAGCACGGTGGCCGCCTCGATCATCGCCTCGGTCAGGTGGGCGTGCGGGTCCAGGACCACGCCGACCGGCACGGACGGGCCAACGATCCGGCGCACGAGGCCGAGAATCTCGCCCTCGCAGTCCCAATTGTCCTGCGAAATCATCGCCCCGTGCAGGAAGAGGATGACGATGTCGACCGGGGCCGCGGCGCGCAGGTCGTCGAGCAGGGCGTCGCGCAGCCGCTCATAGACCGCCTGCACCGTCGGCGCGCCGGGCTGGGCGAAGGCGAACAGGCCGGGCGACACCTGGCCCCCCTCGGCCTCGGCCAGTTCGCGCA
>DASYAQ010000085.1:0-3902 GCA_036501225.1 Caulobacteraceae bacterium
CCACCCAGACCGAGCGGTTCTTCTCGCGGAAGTCGTCCGGCAGGTCGGGCCAGGGCATCAGGTTGAACCAGGTGAACTTCATCGGTGTCCTCCGCTTGGCCCGCCGGCTTGCTTATCGGCGTTCAGTCAGCCTGAACCCTATGCCGGGATAGCGGCGGTGCGCAATGCGCAAGGCGTCGGCGGTCAGCGTGTCGGCGCGATGAGGACAGTGAGCGTCACGGGTTCCAGCCCCGCCTCGCCGCGAACCCTGAGCTTTCGCGCCTGGGCCAGGAAGTCCTGCAGCAGCTTCTGCAGCTCGATGAGCGAGGCGCGATCGAGTTGCAGGTCGACGTTGTTGAGGCTGACGTTGGCGTCTTCCGCGAACGGACGCGCGGTTCCATCGCGCATGGCGCGTGAGAACTTCCTCGAGGCGGCGGCGGCATAGCGTGTCGCGGCCTGCGCGAACGCCGCCCGACCTTCGGCCGTCTCCGTCGCGGTCCTGGCCGAATAGAGCCGCGCCGCCAGGGCGTATAGCGCGTGCGGCCGCTTCGATCCTGGCCGTGAGCCGCTCTGGTGGATAAGCCTGCTGTCGACCAGCGCGTCCAGGTGCCGGTAGAGCGCGGTCACGCCTCGGTCGAGCCGCTCGGCGATCTCGCGGGCCGACAGATCCGGCTCGTTGGCGAGGACGGCGATGATGTCGCGGCGGGGTCCGAACGAGATCAGTTTGACCTGTTCGATGCTCATCTCGAATGGCGCCGGCATCAGTTCTCCCCGTCTGTCCAATAATTCACTTTACGCACGAAAGGTGAAGATATCATATGGCGGCCTCATGGCCAGGGAGGCGACCACGGACGTCCAGCCGATTATCGACGCCTCGCGCGAAAAGGTCCGCGCCCTCATGGATCGCGACGGCATCCCTGGCGCGTCCGTCGTGTTGATCGCCGATGGCCAGCCGGTCTGGATGGAGGGCTTTGGCGCAACCGACGTCGACGGCAAGCGCCCCATCGACCCGCATACGATCTTCAGCCTTCAGTCGACCTCCAAGACCTTCGCCGCCACCGCGGTGATGATCGCGGTTCAGCGCGGTCTGCTCGACCTCGACCGGCCGATCACGGCCTATGTGCCGGACTTCAGCGTCGCCAGCCGGCACGAGCGCGACCCGCAGAAGATAATGACCCTGCGACACCTGTTGAGCCACCGGGCCGGATTCACCCATGAGGCGCCGGTCGGCGGCAATTTCGAGCCGGACTTCCCGGCCGCCGCGCCCGATTTCGAGGCGCACGTGGCGAGCATCTCGCGCACCTGGCTGCGCTATCCGGTCGGCGAACGCTACGCCTACTCGAACCTCGGCATCGATCTCGCCGGCTATATCCTCATGCAGGCCTGCCGGGCATCCTATGGCGAATGCCTGAAGGCGTTGATTTTCGACCCCCTCGGCATGGCCGACACGACCGCCGCGCAGGATGTCTATGTCGCGCGGGAGAACCGGGCGATCGGCCATCAGCCGGGCTTCGAGGCGGTTCCGGTCCGCATCCCGCTCGAGGCGTCCGGCGGCGTCTATTCGAGCGCCACCGACATGGCCTGTTACGCCGCCTTTCACCTGGGCCGGGGGACGTTCGATGGCCGATCCATCCTCGACCGCGAGCCTTGGGAGGTAATGCACACGCCGACCTTCGACGGCTATCCCTACGCCCTCGGCATCCTCAAACAGACGCGCGATCTTGAGAAGGCCAGCGTCGTCACCTTCACCCACAATGGCGGCGGTTTCGGCTTCGGGTCGAGTTTCATCTATTGCCCGGACCAGCACCTGGCCTGGGTGGTGTTGTATAGCGGCCAGACCCAACCCGGGCCGCCGGCGCCGTTCGACGACGTCGCGCTCCGGCCCATCCTCGAACAGACCTTTGGGCCGCCGATCGTCGCCAGCCCGCCGGCGGCCTCGGTGATCCAACCCCCCAAAGGGGTGCTTCGGGAGCGGACGGGGACCTACGTCGCCGGCCAAAGCATTCTCGCGATCGAAGAGAGTGCCGACGGACTGGGATTCCGCGAGTCGAACAACCGAGAGGCCTATAGCCGTCTGGCCTTCACGAGCCGGGACACCGCCTATGTCGCCGAGGGGCCGCGGGCGCCTCAAGTCGTGCAATTCCACCCTGCGCGCGGCGAAGAGGCGGCATGGGTGGAATTTGACGGCGCGAGTTGGCTGGCATTTTCAGGCGCGAGCGGTTTCGACGCCAACGACAGCGAACGCGACCCGCCCGGATCGATCGGCGACCGTTACGACCGCTTCCTCGGATTCTACGACGTGAAGCAATGGGGCAAGACCATCCTGAAGGTCAGCCTTTCGAAGAAGAACGGCCATCTCTATCTCTCCGGCGTGCGCGCCATCGAACACCTCGATGGGGTGTTTTTCTCCGGCGACGGCGAAGCGCTCGACCTGCGCGGCGAGCGCCCCACCTTTCGCAACATCCAGCTGACCCGATCCGTGGCCTAGATTAGCCTTTAGCCCGGGTCGCCAGCCATCACCCCGCGCCGGGAGACCCACGTGGTGAGCATCAGCCGCGGCTGGTCCAGCCCATTGTGCGCCGTAGCGTGCAGCGTGGCCGGATGCATGACGATGAGATCGCCGGGATCGCCGATCATTTCTTCGAGCCGCACGGCATGCTCGCCGACCCGCGCCTGCGTATTCACCAAGCCGCGCACCTGGATGCTGTCAGCCGCCAGCAGGTGGCCGAACCAGGGATGTTCGCGCCTCAGCCGTTCTCGGACGTCGGCAGAGCGCACCGGACCATGGCGTTCGCGTTCGAAATCCAGTGCGAACCGGTGCGATCCGGCTACGTACAGGGTTCCGCCGCCACCGGGGAGCAGAGGCGCAAGGAAGGTGAAGGTTCTGAGGATGGGCAGCGGGCTCAGGGCTTGGACGCCGCCGATGTCCAGATGCCACGGCGGTCGCCTCAAGCCTGGCGCACGCGATGGAAAGGTGACCAGCGGTCCACCCCAAAGCGCGGGTTTTTCCCATCCACCAGCGCCCAACAGGATGTCCGCAAGGCCTGACAGTCGGGCCGACCCGAGGCCATCGAAGGCGCCGGTACGCTTCAGCGCGTTGAAGTGGGCGGGGTAGGCGACGGTCCAGGTCTCCGGCCGGTCGCGGACCATGCCGAACCTGAGCTCGACGTCCGCCCAGAGGCGGTCGGCCATCAGATCGATGTCGGCTCGAGGATAGAAGTCCGGCAGGCGCAGAACGCCTGTACGATCGAACGCATCGAGCTGTTCGGGGGTGAGGGTCTCTGGCACTTCGCGTCTCCTTCGATGAGACGCCCCGCGGTTGACATCCCGTCAGGGCCCGATTGCCATGACGTTCAATCGACCGCGGCGGTACCGCGTGTCACCGCGAGGCGCGGTGAACGATGCGCGGACATTCCCAGAACCGACGCGGCCCTGTCAAGCGACGTGGCCTAGCGAAACAGGTCGCGGACCTTCTCGATGATCGAGTGCGAGCGCAGATGTTGCAGGTGCGCGGCCCAGGTCTGTTCCGCGCGGCCGGTTCTTTTCAGCCGCGCCTGTTCCCCTTTCATCAGATCCAGGACCCGTTTGTCCTCGCCGGCGTCCAGCCAGTAGCCGTGGCCGTCCTCGCAGAAGTCCAGTTCGAGGTCATAGAACCGGTAGTCGAAGCTCTGCATGGGCTTGCCGCACTGCGGGCATTTGCGGTCCGTGGCGCGCGGGCTGGCGACCAGGGAGCCCTTCTCCTCGTCGCCGAGACGGAAGGCCTCGTCCTCGAGCTGGTTCAGCTCCTGGCCACTGAACCACATCCCATTGCACCGCGGGCAGGACTCGACGTCGATGCCATCGCGCTTCGCCTGCACAAGATCGGCGCTGTCGTTCGGGCACTTCATGGGCGCTCACCGTTCCCTTCAAAGCCAAAGGCCGCT
>DASYAQ010000086.1:0-18457 GCA_036501225.1 Caulobacteraceae bacterium
ATGCGCTTGACGGTGATGACCGAAACGCCGGCCTCCTCGGCCAGCCTCGCCTGGCTCCAGCCAAGCAGGGCGCGCGCGGCGCGGATTTGCAGGTTGGAGATCACGGCTTGACTGATCGTTTCCCAGGAGATACTTTTGGTATCACGGCTCGACGCCCGCGCATAGAACAAAGGAGCCTGGCATGCCGCAAGTGCGCCTGACCCGCGTTTCGCCCGGATTCGCCGTCGCCGACGTCTTCGCGACCGCGGAATATTACCGCGATGTGCTGGGCTTCCGCTTCGACCAGATCTGGGGCAATCCGCCAAGCTTCGTCATGCTCGATCGCGACGACGTGCGGCTGATGATCAAGCAGGTGGCGGCCGAGGCCCTGCCGACCCCGGCGCGGAAGCGATCGAGCGAGCAGATCGACGCCTATATCTATACGAACGACGCGACCGCGCTGGCCGAAGAGCTGCGCGGCAAGGGGGCGGACATCATCGAAGGGCCGGTCGACCGGCAGATCTACCCTGGCCGCGAACTTATCGTCCGCGACTGCGACGGACGGGTGATCTGCTTCGGCCAACTGCTGGACGAAGGCGCCTGACGCCACGGGCGCCGACCTGAGGTTCAGACCGCGGCCGCGATCTTCTGCATCTCGATAAGCTCGCCGATGCCCTTGCGGGCCAGGGCAAACAGGGTCTCGAACTCGCCTTGCGTAAAGCCGCGCCGCTCGCCGGTGGCCTGGATCTCGACGATGTCGCCGGCGCCGGTGAGCACGAAGTTGGCGTCGGCCTCGGCCGAACTGTCCTCATCGTAGTCGAGATCGAGCACCGGGGTATCCTGGTGCACGCCGCAGGAGATGGCCGCCACCTGGTCGAGGATCGGGTCCTTGCTGATCACGCCTTCGGTCAGCAGGTAGCGGGTGGCCAGCCGAAGCGCGACCCAGGCCCCGGTGATCGAGGCGGTGCGCGTGCCGCCGTCGGCCTGGATGACGTCGCAATCGACGGAGATCTGCCGTTCGCCCAGCGCCTTCATGTCGGTGACGGCGCGCAAGGAGCGGCCGATCAGCCGCTGGATCTCCTGGCTGCGGCCCGACTGCTTGCCCTCGGTGGCCTCGCGCCGGCCGCGGGTGTGGGTGGCCCGTGGCAGCATGCCGTACTCGGCCGTCACCCAGCCCTGGCCGCGCCCGCGCAGGAAACCCGGCACGCTCTCGTCGACGCTGGCGGTGACCAGAACCCTGGTATGGCCGAAGCTGATCAGGCAGGAGCCTTCCGCGTAGCGGTTCACCCCGGTCTCGAAACTGACGGGGCGAAGGGCGTCGGCAAGCCGTTGGGAAGGACGCAAAACAGACTCCTGGAACCGCGAACAAGCCAGACGCTTTGCGAAGGCTCTTAAGGCCGCTTATCCTAGATCGCCACGGACGCGTCCATGACCGGTCTGATCCAAACTCGAACGCCCACCCTCGCCGAACTGGACGAGCGCGCCCGCGACATCTTCCGGCGCGTGGTCGAGGCCTATCTGGAGACCGGCGACCCGGTCGGCTCGCGCACGCTGTCCAAGGGCGGCATCCACCTTTCCCCGGCCTCGATCCGCAACACCATGCAGGACCTGACCCAGCTGGGCCTGCTGGGCGCGCCGCACATCAGCGCCGGGCGCATCCCCACCCATGCGGGCCTGCGCCTGTTCGTCGACGGCATTCTCGAGGTCGGCGACCTGATCGAGAGCGAGCGTCGCGACATCGACGCCCGGCTTTCCGCGCGCGGGCAGAATTTCGAGGAGGCCTTGAGCGCCGCCAGCGACCTGCTCTCAGGCCTGGCCGGCGGCGCCAGCATGGTGGTGACTCCGGTGCGCGATGTCGGCGTCAAGCATGTGGAGTTCGTCACCCTGGGCGCCGACCAGGCCCTGGCGATCATGGTGTTCGAGGATGGCGCGGTGGAAAACCGCCTGATGCTCAAGCCCGCCGGCCTGACGCCGGCGGCGCTGGCCGAGGCCTCGAACTTCCTCAACTCCCGGCTCAAGGGCCGCACCCTGGCCGAGGCCGGCAGCGAGATGCGCGGCGAACTGGACGGCGCGCGCCGGCAACTCGACGCCACGGCCGCGGGCCTGGTGGAGCAGGGCATCGCCGCCTGGAGCGGCGGCGAGGGCGCGGCGCGGACGCTGATCGTGCGCGGCCAGGCCAAGCTCTTGTCCGAGCCGCACGCGCTGGACGACCTGGAGCGCGTGCGCATGCTGTTCGACGACCTGGAACAGAAGGAGCAGCTCATCGGTCTTCTGGATGACGTCAAAAACGCCCAGGGCGTGCGCATTTTCATCGGGGCCGAAACGCGGCTATTTTCGCTATCGGGTTCCGCTGTGATCGCCGCACCCTATATGTCGGGCCGACAAAAGGTTCTTGGCGCGATTGGCGTGATCGGGCCCGCGCGGCTGAACTATGCGCGGGTCATCCCCCTGGTGGACTATACCGCCCGCGCGCTGGGACGCCTGCTGAACGCCTAGAGGAACGAGTGACATGACCGACGAAACCGCGCCGGCCGAAGACGAGGTCGAAGACCGGGCCCAGGACACCGAGTTGCTGCGCGCCGAACTGGCCGCCTTGAAGGAACAGGTGCTGCGCTACGCCGCCGAGGCCGAGAACACCAAGCGCCGCGCCGAGCGCGAGGCCAATGACGCGCGCGCCTTCGCCATCCAGAAGTTCGCCCGCGACCTTCTGGGCGTCGCCGACAACCTGGCCCGCGCCCGCGAGCACGCCCCGGCCAATGCCGAGGACCCGATGGTGAAGAACCTGGCCGTCGGTCTGGAGATGACCGAAAAGGACCTGCTCACCGCCTTCGAACGCAACGGACTGAAGCGGGTCGATCCACCGCGCGGCGCCAAGTTCGACCCGCACCAGCATCAGGCGGTGATGGAACGTCCGGCCGACGACATCGGCCCGGGCGCGGTGCTCGAGGTGCTGCAGCCCGGCTACGACCTGATGGGCCGCATCGTGCGCCCGGCCATGGTGGTGGTCTCGGCCAAGGGCTCGAAGGGCGAGGAGCCGTCGGACGTCGCCCCCGCCAACCCGTACGCTCACCCGGAAATCGAACCGGACGAGGCCGGCGGATCAGTGGACCAGAAGGCCTAACGTCCGCGTCTGGGCGGGACGCCGTTCAGGGCGAAGTGGGCCAAGAGGCGCGACCAGCCGTCGGCCGCGTCGGCGGCGTTGTAGCTGGGGCGATAGTCGGCGTGGAAACCGTGGCCGGCGTCCTCGTAGATGATGATCTCGCTGCCGCTCTTGCCCGCCTTGGCCAGCGCCTCGCGCATGGCCGGCACCGGCGCGCTGGTCGGATCCTTGGCCGGACTGGCGTAGAGGCCGAGCACCGGGGCGCTCAGGCTCGCCACCTTGTCGATCGGCCATTCGGCGTTGGGATCGGGTGCGGCGTTGGCCGCCGGCGCCAGCCGGCCATACCAGGCCACACCGGCCTTGAAGTCCGGGAAGGTCTCGCATGACAGCCAGACATACTTGCCGCCCCAGCAGAAGCCGGTGATGGCGAGCCTGAGCGGCTCGACGTAAGGCTGGCTCTTCAGGAACGCGAGCGTGGCGGCGATGTCGCCCATCACCTGTTTGTCGGAGGCCGCGGCGACGATCTTCATGATGGCGGCGAAATCGGTCAGCGGCGCGGGGTCGCCGACGCGCACGAAAAAGGCCGGCGCGATAGCGGCATAGCCCAGCTTGGCGAAGCGGCGGCAGACGTCGCGGATATATTCGTGCACGCCGAAGACCTCGGAGACCACCACCACGGCCGGGTAGCGCCCGCGGCCGTCGGGTCGGGCCACATAGGCCGGGATGCCGGTGGACAGCCTGACCGTCTCGGTGGTCAGTCCAGCCTCGTCGGTATGGATCGGGTCGGCATCGGCCGCCACCGCATAGGCCGCATAGCCCGCGAACATGGCCAGACCGGCCAGGCCGCGCCTGGAAAGGTGATAATCCTCGGGCGCTGAGCCTTCCGGCCGGGTCAGGTTGAGCATGACGGTTCCTTTTCGCAGGCGTTTTTCGCCCGCATGGTGCTTCAGCGGCGAGGCCTGAGTCAAAGGCGATTCAGAACACCACCAGGGCCGCCCGCACGGCCAGCGCCAACAAGACCAGGGTCGCGACCGCGAAGACGGCGAAGCGGATCATGATCACATTGACGGTCGCCTGCACCAGGCTGTGGACCACCCGCAAGGCTACGTAGAGCCAGGCCAGGGCGATGTTCAAACCATCGTCCGCGCCGGTGAGGCCGAGGACGAGCGCCACAGCATAGAAGAGCGTCGGCTGCTGCAGCAGATGGTCGTAATTGTCCGCCTTCCAGCGCACCGACGCCGGCAGCTGGGCATGGAAGGCGGCCGCCGGCTGGGTCTGATCAAAGACGATCTTGCCCCTGACGATGGCCGGTATCCGCGTCGCATAGAGCCAGGCGCACATCACGAAGGTCCAGAGCACCAACGCGATCACCGGCGCAAACAAGGGGCTGTGCACGGGTCTTCCCTCCCAGCAAATTCAGGCGCGATGCTAACCCCGTATTGCCGGCTTCCCAACGGCATGCGAACACCTCGAACACCCGTTTGAACGAGAGGGTATCGATGAGCTTGGAACTCCCCGATGAGGTCCGCGAGCTGGTCAACGGCGCGCTGGAGGCCGGCAATCCCATCCTGCTGGCGGCGATCACCGTCGACGGCAAGCCGCGCATGAGCTTTCGCGGCTCGGTCCAGGCGCTGAGCCCGGACCAGCTCGGCTTCTGGGTGCGTCGGGTCGAGGGCGAGACCATGGAAGGCATCAAGGCCAATCCGAACGTCGCGCTGATGTACCGCGACGCCGGCAAGCGGCTCCTGTTGCAGTTCGCCGGCCGCGCCCGCATCGCCGCCGATAAGGCCGAGCGCGACCTCGTCTATGACAGCGCTCCGGAGCGGGAGCGGAGGGCCGATCCTGAGCGCAAGGGCGAGGGCGTGGTGATCGACCTGGATCGGGTCGAGGGCATGCTGGGGATGAACGCCGAGGGCCAACCCAACTTCCTGCGCTTGGCCCGCGAGGGCTGAGCGCCGCCTTGACAGCCAGCGTCGCCTGGCCGACTTGAGCCGGCGGGCGTCGGGGCTGGGATTAGAGGACGACATGGCGATTGGAGGCCAGGTCGCGCGTTGGGCGGCGGCGTTCGCCGGGCTGGCGAGCCTCATCGCCGGCCCCGCGCGCGCCGGCTGGCCGAACGCCCTGCCCGCCCAGCCGCTGGTCCAGGCGCCGCGGGTCTGCGCGCCCGGCATCGTGCCGATCAACCGCCGCTGCCGGGTGGTGGATTTCGCCCCGTTGGGCGCCTTCAAGGGCCACAGCTGGTATTACGCCTTCTACACCACCCATTGGGCCGACCGGCACGGTCACCATGACCGCGGCTTTCCCGTGGTCTTTTTCCTGCAACAGCCGGCGACGCTGCGCCTGAGCCTCTGGGTGGACGATGCGCCCGGCCTGGCCGGGCATTGGGCGCTGACGCCGCCGGCGCGGCCGGTGCTGATCCGGAACGCGGACGCGGTCTATCTCGGCTTTACGCTGAAGTCCGCCCGGGGGCCGGACGACCAGCGGCTTTTCCGCCTCGCCGGCCTGCACTGGCGGATCATCGACGTGCTCGACCGCGCCTCGGCCGACCAGGCCAGGCTGGATGCGGCGACGCCCGCGGGCTGCACCCAGGGCGCCGACTGGAGCTATGACTGGACGGCCTTCACCCTGCGGGTGCCGTTGAAGGCGGACCTGGGCGGGGCTTGCGGAACCATCGTGGCCGGCCTTAGCCCCGAGCGCGCCCGCGTCTCGCTGACCAGCGCCCGGCTGGTGCGTTAGCCGACGCGAGGTTGACCCCCCGACCGGCGGCGGCTACCCGCCAGCCATGACCACGCCCGTCCTTCTGCATGGCCTTTCCGAAATCGCCGAAAACTACGACGCCCTGCTCTGCGACGTCTGGGGCGTCGTGCACAACGGCCGCGCGCGTTTCGCCGAGGCCTGCGCGGCCCTGACCCGCTTCAGGGCCGAACGCGGGCCGGTCATCCTGATCTCGAACGCGCCGCGCCCGGCCGCCGACGTATCGCCACAACTCGACGCCCTTGGCGTACCCCACGCGGCCTGGACGACCATGGTCACCTCCGGCGACGCCACCCGCGCCCTGTTGGCCGAGCGCGCGCCCGGGCCCGCCTGGGCGATCGGGCCGGAGCGGGACGCGCCCCTGTACCAAGACCTCGGCCTCGAGTTCAGCGGGCCGGAGGACGCCGTCTTCATCTCCTGCACCGGCCCGACGGACGACACGGTCGAGACGCCGGAGGACTATCGCGAGCGCCTGACCTTCTGCGCCGGCCGCGGCCTGACCATGATCTGCGCCAATCCCGACCGGGTAGTGCAGCGCGGCGACCAGTTGGTCTATTGCGGCGGCGCGCTGGCCGACCTCTATGCCGGGCTGGACGGGCCGGTGCTGATGGCGGGCAAGCCCTATGCGCCGATCTACGAGATGTCGCTGGCCGAGGCCGCCGCCCATCTGGGCCGGCCGCTGGAGCGCGCCCGCGCGCTCTGCATCGGCGACGGCGTCGCCACCGACCTGGGCGGCGCCGCCGATCAGGGCCTGGACGCCCTGTTCATCGCCCATGGCATCCATGCCGCCGAGGCGCTCGCCGCCGACGGCGAGCTCGAGCCCGCGCGCCTTGGGGCCTTGCTGGCCCGCGAGGGCGGCCAGGCCCGCTTCGCCATGCGCGGCCTCGTCTGGTGATCGACAGGGCCGCCGGCTTCGCTAAAAGCATGACAGGCGGCGGGAGAGCGATGGTGGGCGGGCTGCGTCTGGAAGATTTGAGTCTCGGACAGAGCGCCGAACACGTCCATGAGGTGTCCGAAGCCGATATCGCCGCCTTCGCGACGGTCTCCGGCGACGCCAACCCCCTGCACATGGACGAGGCCTATGCCGCCACGACCCCGTTCAAGGGCCGCATCGCCCACGGCATGCTGGGAGCGAGCTACCTGTCCGCCCTGCTCGGCAACGAGCTGCCGGGGCCGGGCTCGGTCTATCTGAGCCAGAGCCTGCGCTTTCGCCGACCGATCCGCATCGGCGACGTGGTGACCGCCCGGGTGCGGGTCATCGCCATCGAAGCCGACAAGGCGCGGGTGACGCTGGAAACCCTCTGCCTGGTCGACGACAAGGCGGCTATCGACGGCGAGGCGGTGGTGATGGTCGCGCGGCGGGGCGCATAGGGCATGTCAGGCGAAAGTGTAGGCGGTTTCGCCGCCCGGATGTGCTCTAAACTATTGATTCCAGACCATGTTTTCCTGGCTCAGGTGAGTCCATCCGAGCCGGAAAGGGTCTAGGCCGTTGGCTTTGCAGATCATCGAGGGTTGGCGTGACCTGAGCGACGACGCGCGCGGCGCGGCGATCGCGTTTGGCGAGTTCGACGGCGTGCATCTGGGGCACAGGGCGGTGATCGCCTTGGCGGCCAAGGCGGCTGGCGAGCTGGACGCGCCGCTCGGCGTCATCAGCTTCGAGCCGCATCCGCGCCGCTTCTTCACGCCCGACGCCGAGCCCTTCGCGCTCACCACCCGCGGCCAGCAGGCCCGCGCCCTGGACGACCTCGGCGCGGACCTTCTCTACATCATCCCCTTCGACCAGCCGCTGGCGATCATGAGCGACGAGGCCTTCGCACGCGAGGTGCTGGCGGCCGGCCTGGGCGCGCGCCACGTGGCGGCCGGCTTCGACGTCACCTTCGGCAAGGACCGCAGCGGCGATCCCGAGTCGCTGCGCCGCTATGGCGAGGCCTTCGGCTTCTCCGTCTCCATCGCGCCCCGGCTGGGCGATGCGGACACCGCGAAATATTCCTCGAGCGCCGTGCGCGAGGCGCTGAAGGCCGGCAATCCGGAACGCGCGGCGGAGATCCTCGGCCGCCCCTTCGCGATGGAGGGCGTCGTGGTCGAGGGTCAGCACCTGGGCCGCGCCCTGGGGTTTCCCACCGCCAATGTCGGGGCCGGCGACTATGTGCGCCCGAGGCTGGGCTCCTATGCGACCCGCACCCGGCTGCCGGACGGCCGCCTGATCCCCGGCGCGGCCAACTTCGGCGAGAACCCGGCCACCGGCAAGGTCGAGGCCCGGCTCGAGGTGCATCTGTTCGACTTCGACGAGGATCTCTATGGCCAGACCATCGAGACCGAACTGATCGCTTTTTTGAGGCCCGAACTCGATTTCGACAGCGTCGAGGCCCTTGTCGACCAGATCGCCGCCGACGCCAGCGACGCGCGCGAGCGGCTCGGTTTGAAATAGCGGTGTTATCGCCCGATTGACCCGGCCTTGCGGTTGAGGTTCCCTCAATACCAGACCGGGCGCATGGGCGCGGGGGCCGGGCATGGATCGCAGATGGATCGTCGCGGCATTGGTCGCGATCGGCGTGCTGGGGTTCGCCGGCGGGGCGCTGACCATGCGCATGGCCGACAGCGGCGGGCTGTTCGGCCAGGCCGCGGGCGGCGTCGGCAACGGCCTGGGGCAGATCGAGCACGGTGTCGCCTGGCCGTTCTTCGGCAAGCCGCGCGCCGCCAGCGCCGCCCGCGCCCCGCCGCCCAAGCCGGACGGCTTCGCGGTCTGGCAACAGCATATCGACACCAGCCAGGCCGATCCGGTGGCCTGCGTCCAACTGACCCGTCCGCTGGATGCGTCGAAATCCTATGCCGACTATGTGCTGGTCTCGCCCGACCTCGGCCATGCGCCGGCGGTCAGCGTGCGCAACGACCAGCTCTGCGTCGGCGGCCTCGGCATGGTCGACCATCGCGTCACCCTGCTGAAAGGCCTGCCCGACCAGGCCGGCGACACCCTGGCGGCCAATGCCGATGTCGACTTCGTCTTCGGTGAAAAGCCGCCTTACGTCGGATTCGCCGGCGAGGGCGTCATCCTGCCGCGCGAGGAGTCGGACGGAGTCGGCATCGAGACCCTGAACGTCACCAAGCTGGCCATCGAGGTCTGGCGCGTGCCGGACCGCAACCTGGTGCGCAAGGAGATCAGCGCGCCGGATCCCACCGCCGAGGGCGACGACGCCGAGGACTACGGCGACGACAGCCCCGACGACGAGGGCGCCATCGTCTGGAAGGGCGACATGGCGGTGAAGGGCCCGGCCGGCGATCGGGTGACCACGGTCTTCCCGCTCGGCGCGGTGCTGAAGGAGATGAAGCCCGGCGGCTATGTCATCAAGGTGCGCGACGCCTCGGGCGGGCGCGACCTGAAGGGCGCGGACGGCACGATCGCCGATCCCAATCCGCCCGCCCAGGCCCGGCGCTGGATCATGTTCACCGACATGGCGCTGACCTCGTATTCCGGCTCAGACGCGCTGGATGTGGTGGTGCGGTCGCTGAAGACCGCCAAGGTGCTGCCCGGCGTGCGCGTTGCGCTGGTGGCCAAGAACGGCGAGGACCTGGCCAACGGCCAGGCCGACGCCAACGGCCGGGTGCGGTTCCCCGCCCCGCTGCTGAAGGGCGACGGGGCCTCGGCGCCCAAGATGGTCATGGCCTATGGGACGCTCGGCGACCTGGCGGTGCTTGATCTCGAGCGCTCGCCGGTCGACCTGTCCAACCAGGGCGTCGGCGGGCGAAACGCGCCCACGGGCGACGATGCGCCTACCGCCGGCCGCACCGCCAAGACCGATGTCGACGCCTATATGTACGCCGACCGCGGCGTCTATCGGCCGGGCGAGACGGTGCATGTGGTGGCCATGGTGCGCGACCGCGAGGCCAAGGCGGTGAAGGACCGCAAGGGCGCGCTGATCATCCGCCGGCCCTCGGGCGTCGAGTTCCGCCGCATCAGCTTCGACCATGCCGACGCCGGCGCGGTGGCGCAGGATATCGTGCTGCCCAAGTCGGCCCCGCGCGGGCGCTGGAGCGCCAGCCTGACCATCGAGGGCATCGACGATCCGGTCGGCGATATGAGCTTCTCGGTCGAGGATTTCGTGCCGCAGCGGCTGGCCGTGACCCTGAACGCCCAGGACCAGGTCCCGGTGGCCTCCGGCGAGGTCCGCCACGTCGCGATCAACGCCCGCTTCCTCTATGGCGCGCCGGGCTCCGGCCTGCAGACGCAAGGCGAGGTGCGCCTGCGCGCCGACCCCGATCCCTTCCCGCAGTACAAGGACTTCCAGTGGGGCGACGACCAGACGCCGTTCGACGAGAAGCTGGTCGACCTGGGCTCGACGGTCACCGACGGCTCGGGCGCCGCGACCCTGAACGTCGACGCGAGCCAGGCCGGCGACACCAAGGTGCCGCTGGCCGCGACCCTGACCGCCTCGGTGTTCGAACCCGGCGGCCGGCCGGTGAAGGAAAGCGCCTTCCTGAAGGTGCGGCCGCAGCCGCTCTATCTGGGCGTCAAGATCGACCAGGGCGATTCCGGCCAGGGCCAGACCGTGCCGGTCAACCTGCAGGTGATGGCCGTGGATTCGAAAGGCCAGCGTGTCGCCGCCGCCGGCGTCTCCTGGACGCTGATCAGCGAGAACTGGAACTACGACTGGTACCAGCAGGACGGCAAATGGCAGTGGCGCCGCTCCAGCCGCGACCAGGTGGTGGCGCGCGGCACGGCGGACGTCGGCGCCGGCGGCAAACAGGTGCTGGCGCGGCGGCTGGGCTGGGGCGACTATCGGCTGGAGGTCAGCCAGGGCGCGGGCGCCAAGACCGTCACCCGCTTCTCCGCCGGCTGGAGCGCCCCGGCCAAGGAGGCCGAGGCGCCGGACGTGGCGCGGGTCAGCGCCGGAACCAGGAGCTGGGCGCAGGGCGATACGGTGGAGATCACCGTCAAGGCGCCCTATGGCGGCGAGGCGCAGGTCGCCGTGGCCACCGACCGGCTGATCGACTTCCAGACCCTGACCCTCGGCCCGAACGGCGGGACCATCCACCTGAAGACCAGCGCCGCCTGGGGCGGCGGCGCCTATGTGCTGGTCAGCGTCGTCCAGCCGCGCGACCCGTCGGTGACGCCGATGCCGAGGCGGGCGTTGGGCTTGGTCTATGTGCCGCTCGATCCGAAGGGCCGGAAGCTCACCGTAGATATCGGCACGCCGCCGAAACTGGATTCCAAGGCCGCGGTCGATGTGCCGATCGCCGTGCACGGGCTTGGCTTCGGCCAGCGGGCGCACGTGACGGTCGCGGCGGTCGACGAGGGCATCCTGCGGCTGACCAAGTTCGATAACCCCGATCCGCTGAAGTGGTACTTCGGCAAGCGCGCGCTCAGCGTCGACTATCGCGACGACTATGGCCGGCTGCTCGACCCCAATCTGGGCGCGCCGGGGGCGGTGAATTTCGGCGCCGACGAACTGGGCGGCGAGGGGCTGACCACCACCCCGATCAAGACCGTCGCCCTGTGGTCCGGCGTCGTCGACACCGGGCTGGACGGCAAGGCCGTGGTGCATCTGCCCGCCGCCGACTTCAACGGCCAGGTCCGGATCATGGCCGTGGCCTGGACCGACGAGGCGGTGGGCTCGAACGCCACCGAAATGATCGTGCGCCAGCCGGTCATCGCCGACCTGAACCTGCCCCGCTTCCTGGCGCCCGGCGACCACGCCCTGGCCACCCTGGAACTGCAGAACCTGGAAGGCCGCGTCGGCGCCTATGTGGCGCAGATCTTCGCTGACGGCGGCGTGCTGGCGCCGTTCAAGAAGCTCTACCAACTCATCCTTGGCCAGCGGGTCGCCGACCATGCCGACGTGACCGCGCCCGGCGTCGCCGGGGTCAGCCAGGTCACCTATCGCGTCGATGGCCCGGGATTCTCCACCATCAAGACCTATCCGATCCAGACGCGGCTCGGCTGGGGCCCGATCACCCGCACCACGCTCGACCTGCAGAAACCTGGCGAGACATTCACGCCGAGCGCCGACCTGATGAAGGGGCTGGCCGCCGGCAGCGTCACCCTGCAGGTCAGCTATTCGCCGTTTCAGGGCTTCGATCCCGCCGCCGTGGCCCTGTCGCTGAACCGCTATCCCTATGGCTGCACCGAACAGCTGGTCTCGACCGCCTATCCGCTGCTCTACGCCGCCGAGCTGTCCAGCGATCCGCGCGTCAAGCGCTCGACCGCGGCCCTGGACGACGCCGTCGGCAAGCTGCTCGACCGCGAGGCGCTGGACGGATCCTTCGGCCTGTGGCGGGTCGGCGACGGCGAGGCGGACGCCTGGCTGGGCGCGTTCGCCACCGACTTTCTGGTCGAGGCCAAGGCGCAAGGCGCGCCGGTGCCCGACGAGGCCTATGAGCACGCGCTCTCGGCCATGCGGCAGATCTCGCGGCCGGAGGGCTTCGCCTCGGTGGGTTACGAGTTGGAATATCCCAAGGGCTGGGCCGGGTCCGACGACGCCACCAAGGCCGCCAACACCCGCATGCGCAGCCGCGCCTCCGCCTACGCCCTCTATGTGCTGGCCAAGGCGGGGCCGGGCTATGGCGACCTGGCGCGGCTGCGCTGGTGGCACGACGTACAGATGAAGTCCGAGACCTCGCCGATCGCCAAGGCGCAGATCGGCGCGGGCCTGGCCCTGATGGGCGACCATGCCCGGGCGCACGACGCCCTGGTCCAGGCCGCCCAGGCCATCGGCTATCGCGACGACGCCGACTGGTACCAGAGCCCGCTGCGCGACCTGGCGGCGGTGATCGCCTATGCCTATGAGGCGGGCGACGTCGGCGTCGCCCGCAGCCTGCAGGGCCGGCTGAACGGCGTGGTGCGCGATCCCGACAGCCTGAACACCCAGGAACAGGCGCGGCTGCTGCAGGCCGCCCATGAGATGCTGAAAGTTTCCGGCCCGATGCGCATCCAGGCCACGGGCGCCTTCGCCGCCGCCCCGGCGGCGGGCGCGCCGAGTTGGAACGTCGGGCTGTTGTCCGCCGCGCATTTCGTCAATGCCGGCTCCGGGCCGCTCTGGCGGACGGTGACCGTGCGCGGCGTGCCGACATCCTCGCCGCCGGCG
Organism: Caulobacteraceae bacterium; assembly: GCA_036501225.1. Classification (GTDB taxonomy): domain Bacteria; phylum Pseudomonadota; class Alphaproteobacteria; order Caulobacterales; family Caulobacteraceae; genus Poindextera. Next base: position 12,913 of record DASYAQ010000086.1, read on the forward strand.
CAGGGCCAGGGCCTGGACGTCAATACCAGCTTCTGGACCACCAATGGCAAGCCGGTGGATCTGGCCCATATCGCCCAGGGGGCGCGAGTGATCGTGCGCATCGCCGGGGCGTCGCACCAGGGCCGGGTCTCGGAACTGGTCATCGACGACCCGCTGCCCGCCGGGTTCGAGATCGAGACCGTGCTCGGTCCCGACGACAGCCAGGGCAGCGGCGGCGACCACGCCGCGGCCGGACCGTTCCACTTCCTCGGCGACCTCTCGACCCCGAGCGCCCAGGAGAGCGAGGACGACCGCTATGTCGCCGCGCTCAGCGTCGATGGCGGCAAGAGCTTCGCGGTCGCCTATGTCGCCCGCGCGGTGACCCCCGGCGATTTCTACCTGCCGGGCGCGGAGGCCCACGACATGTACCGCGCCAACATTTACGCCCGCTCCGCCGGCGGCCGCACGGGCATCCAGCTCGCCGGGCCGTAAGCGGTGGCAAAGTGTAGTGTTCCCTTCTCCCCTTGCGGGAGAAGGTGGCCCTCGAAGAGGGTCGGATGAGGGGTCGCACCGCCGCATCCGACGGGGAAGCGGACGCTTGCGGAGAGCGCCGTGCGATCCCTTGTCCGTCAGCTTCGCTGACACCTTCTCCCGCAGGGGGAGAAGGGACCCGCAAACTAAATTGGCTGGTGTTTGGTCTATGCGCGCTGGTCGCCGCGGAAGCTCTGGCCCTGGCGCTCGACGCGGCGTTTCCGCCCAACCTCACCCTGGCCGAGCGGGCGTCGCCGGTGGCGCTGGATCGCAACGGGGCCTGGCTGCGCGCCCTGCCGGTTGAGAAGGGGCGCTGGCGCATCCGGGCCGATCTGCAGCGCACCGATCCGGTCTTCCTGAAGCGGCTGGTGGCGGTCGAGGATGCGCGCTTCGACCTGCATCCCGGCGTCGATCCGGTCTCGCTGGTCCGCGCCGCCGGGGCGGCCCTGCTCACCGGCCATATCCGCTCGGGCGCTTCGACCCTGACCATGCAGACCGCGCGGCTGCTGGAGCCGCGCCGGCGCACCTTCACCGCCAAGCTGATCGAGATGCTGCGCGCCTTCCAGCTGGAGGCGCGCTTCTCCAAGCGCCGGCTGCTGGCGCTCTATCTGACGCTGGCGCCGTATGGCGGCAATCTGGAGGGGGTGCGCGCCGCCTCGCTGGCCTATTTCGGCCATGAGCCGGAGAGCCTGACCGAGGGGGAGCAGGCCCTGTTGATCGCCCTGCCGCAGGCGCCAGAGGCGCGCCGGCCCGACCGGCGGGCGAACGCCGCCCGCGCCGCCCGCGCCGCGGTGCTCGACAAGCTGGTCCGTCACGGCGACATCGCGCCGGCCCTGGCCGAGGAGGCCAAGGCCGAGCCCCTGCCCGGCCGCGTCGGCTTTCCGGCCCTGGCCTGGCATCTGGCCGGCGCGCTGGCCCGGAGCGCGCCGCTGGACCAGGCCTCGGTGCTGACCACCATCGATGCGCCATTGCAGCGGCGGCTGGAGGCTCTGGCTGCCCAGACGGCGGCCCGCCAGGGCCCGGGCGCCGACGCGGCGATCATCGTGGTGCGGATCAAGGACCGCGGCGTGCTGGCCTCGGTCGGCTCGGCGGGCCTAGGCGGGCCCGGCGGCTGGATGGACATGACGCGCGCCCTGCGCTCGCCCGGCTCGGCGCTGAAGCCGTTCATCTACGGCTTCGCCTTCGACGACGGCATCGCCGCGCCCGACACGGTGATCAAGGACGAGTCGCGCCGCTTCGCCGACTATCAGCCGGAGAATTTCGACCGCGTCTTCCACGGCGAGGTCACCGCCCGCGAGGCGCTGAACTATTCGCTCAACATGCCGGCGGTGGCGACGCTGGACCGCATGGGACCGGGCGTTTTCCTGAGCCGGATCGAGTCCTCGGGCGTGAAGCTGGTGCGTCCACGGGCCGGGGCGATCGACCCGGGCCTCTCGCTGGCGCTCGGCGGCGAAGGCATCTCGCTGCGCGACCTGGTGCTGCTCTATGCGGCGCTTGGCGACGACGGCGTAGCCAAGCCACTGGCCTACACCCTGGACCAGGCGCGCGGGCGGCCCCGGCAGACCGGAACCCGGCTGATGCGGCCGGAGAGCGCGCGGCAGATCCTCGACATCCTGCGCGAGACCCCGTCGCCCGCCGGTCGCGCGCCGGCGGCCCTGACCCAGTCCGGGCCGCGCATGGCCTTCAAGACCGGCACCTCCTACGGCTTCCGCGACGCGGTGGCGGCCGGCGTGGTCGGCGACGAGGCCATCGTGGTCTGGACCGGCCGCGCCGATGGCGGCGCGCGCGGCGGCCTGACCGGCCGCGACGCCTCGCTGCCGCTGCTGTTCGACGTCGCCGACGCCCTGGGCGCGCCGATCTCGGCCGCCCAGCCGATCCTGCCCAAGGCCGCGCCGGCCTCGCTGAAGACCCTGGCCCAGGCGACGGACGGCCCGCGCCTGATCTTCCCGCCCGACGGCGCCGCCATCCAGGTCGAGGCCATCGGCCCGGCCGCCCGCGGCCTGGTGCTGGCGGCGGCTGGCGACGGCCTGACCTGGTATGTCGACGGCGCGCCCTTGAGCCCCGACGCCGCCACCGGCCGGGTGGTGTGGAAACCCGCGGCCCCCGGCTTCTACCGGCTGCAGGTGGTCGACGGCGCCGGCCGCAAGGCGAGCGCCCGGGTCAGGATCAAGCTCGGTTAGGCGGTCAGCGGCCGGCCGCGGGTCTCGGGCAGGAAGAGCACGGTGCAGACCACGCCGATGGCGGTGAAGACGATCGGGTACCAGAGGCCGGCATAGATGTTGCCGGTGGCCACCACGATCGAGAAGGAGGCCACCGGCTGGAAGCCGCCGATCCATCCGGTGCCCAGGTGGTAGGGGAAGGACAGCGCCGTATAGCGCACCCGGGTCGGAAAGAGTTCGACCAGCGCCGCCGCCATCGGCCCGTAAAGCGCCGTGGCGGCGATGACGAAGACCATGAGCACCGCCAGCAGCAGCGGGGTATTGGTCCGCGCCGCGTCGGCCTTGGCCGGATAGCCGGCCGCGGCCAGGGCCGCGCCGATGTCCCTGCTGACCTTGGCCGTGGCCGCCTTCAGCGCCGGCGCAGGCAACCCTTTTCCGGCGACCGAGGCCACCGCCGCCTGGCCCACCCGCACCTGGGCCAGGACGCCGGCCGGCGCGGCCTGGTTGGCATAGGCGATGCCGCTGTTGGCCAGCGCGCTCTTGGCGATGTCGCAGCTGGAGACGAACTTCAGCTTGCCGGTGGGGTCGAACTGCGAGCTGCAGTCGGCCGGGTCGGCGACCACAACCACCGGCGTGCGCTGCTCCGCCGCCACCAGCGCCGGATTGGCCGCCTGGCTGATCAGCATGAAGCCCGGATAGAGGGTGACGACGCCCAGCACCATGCCGAACCACATCACCCACTTGCGGCCGATCCTGTCCGACAGCCAGCCGAAGAAGACGTAGGCCGGCGCGCTGGCCGCGGCGGCGATCATGATCATCAGCTGCGAGAAGGCGCCGTCGAGCTTGGCGAACTTCTCCATGAACACCTGGGAATAGAAGAAGACCGTGTACCAATAGGCGCCCTGGGCGGTCATCAGGCAGAAAAAGGCGATCAGCACCAGCTTCAGGTGCGGCCAGTTGCCGAACGCCTCGGTGAACGGCGCCTTGGTCGCCTTGCCCTCGTCCTTCAGCTGTTGGAAGGCGGGGCTCTCGGCCAGCTTCAGGCGCATCCAGACCGAGATGGCGAGCAGGCCTGCGGAGGCGAAGAAGGGGATGCGCCAGCCCCAGTCGCCGAACGCCGCCTCGCCCGTACCCTAGCGGGTCAGGTAGATGACCGTCAGCGCCGCGATCAGGCCGAACGAGGCGGAAGTCTGCACCCAGCCGGTCAGAAAACCGCGCCGGTCGGCTGGGGCGTGTTCGGCGACATAGATGGCCGCGCCGCCGTACTGGCCGCCGAGCGCAGTGCCCTGGAGACAACGCAGGATGATCAGCAGGATCGGCGAGAGCATCCCGGCCTGGGCGTAGGTCGGCAACAGACCGATGCAGAAAGTGCCGCCGCCCATCATGGTGACGGTGATCAGGAAGGCGGCCTTGCGGCCGAGCAGGTCGCCGACCCGACCGAAGATCAGCGCCCCCAGCGGCCGAAACGCGAAGCCGACGCCGAACAGGGCCAGCGCCGCGATCAGGCCGGCGGTCGCCCCCAGCTCGGCGAAGAAGTTCTTCGAGATGATCTGGACCAGGCTGCCGAAGATGAAGAAGTCGTACCATTCGAAGGCGGTGCCGGCGCAGGAGGCGGCGACCACCGTGCGCATGGCCGTGACCGGCGCGATCGCCCGCGGCGTCCCGTCGACGGTCAGCTCGGCCATGAAAATCCTCCCCGGGTGCGAATTGAGGTCTAACATCGCCAAGTTGGACGCGGAAGGCGGCCGCCCGCCGCAACCGGGACAAGGACCAGAGGCCGATGAAGGCCGGAACGATCGCGTTGACGACGGCGCTCTTAGCCATGCTGGGCTTCGCCGTCTGGGGCTTTTTCGAAGCCTGGAAGATCAGCGGCCCGGTCAAGATGAGCGTCCACGGCTATATCGCGCTCGGCCTGGCCGGCGGCGTCACCCTGCTGCTCGGCGGCGGCCTGATGTGGCTGGCCTTCTATTCCGCCAACAAGGGCTGGGACGACATCGACCGCGACGGGGACTAGCCGCCCCGCGCCACGAACCAGCCGTTCTTGAAGCCCTCGGCGACCTTGCCGTAGACGAAGGGATCGCCGTCGGGGCTGGTCAGCCGGCCGCCCGCCGCGGCCAGCACGGCGTGGCCGGCGGCGATGTCCCATTCCATGGTCGTGCCGTGGCGGGGATAGAGGTCGGCGGCGCCCTCGGCGATGACGCAGAGCTTGATCGAGGAATCCATCGCCTGGCGCTCGGTGAAGCCGTACTTGGCTTCCAGCGCCTCCAGCTGCTCCGGCTTGAGGGTGTGGCTGGTCAGCGCCAGCACATGCGCCGGATCGCGCCGCCGCACGTGAATCGGCGCACCGCCGCTTTCGCCGATCTGGCGTTTCAGCGCGCCGCCGCCGCCGGTGAACCAGACCTCGCCGGTCGCGGGCGCGGCCACCGCGCCGGCCACCGGCAGGCCGTCCTCGACCAGGCCGATATTGACCGTGAAATGCGCCTCGCCGCGCACGAACGCCTTGGTGCCGTCGAGGGGATCGATGAGGAAGAATCGCTTGGCGATTTCAGTCGGCGCGCCGGACGTGCTCACCGTCTCCTCGGCCACGGTCGGGATGCCCGGAAAGGCGCGGGCGAGCGCCTCGAGGATCAGCGCCTCGCCGCGCTGGTCGGCCTCGGTGACCGGGCTTTCGTCGCTCTTGGTCTCGACGGTCAGGCCGGTCCGCCACAGGGGCAGGATGAGCGCACTGGCCGCCTCGACGATTTCGGCCAGCCGGGCGCCGACGTCTGGATCACTCATGGCGCGTCGCACATCCTCAGCGTTGTCCGGGTGGTCACGCGGGGTTGTCTGGCATGGCGGCCTGGTTTGCGATAGCGGCAAATCAGGCCAGGGTCGGG
>DASYAQ010000087.1:0-1707 GCA_036501225.1 Caulobacteraceae bacterium
CGAAACCATCACGGCGGCGGAGAGCCCTCCGGCGCAGGCCCAGCCGGCGCCGGAGGTGCGGGGATTACGGGTGGAGACGATCGCCGTTGGCGCGAGCGAGGTCTTCGCGCCCATGCGCGACCGGGTGAAGCTGGCCGGCAATCTCTACCTGCCGGATGGCGACGGGCCGTTCCCGGCCATCGTCACCCGCACGCCCTATGGCAAGGACACCATGGAGCTGTTCTCCGATCCGCGCGCCGCCCGGAAATACACCAGGGCCGGCTATGCCTACCTGGTCCAGGACACGCGCGGAAAGGGCCGCTCGGAGGGCCACTACGGCGGCTTCACCGACGATCGCAACGACGGCTACGACACCATCGAATGGATGGCCCGGCAGAGCTGGAGCAACGGCAGGATCGGCGTCACCGGCGCCTCGGCCATGGGCATCACCACCAACATGGCGGCGATCGCCAATCCGCCGCATCTGGTCTGCGCCTTCGTCATCGTGGCCGGCAACGACACCGCCTTCATCGGCGGCGCCTTCAAACAGCGGGACATGGGCGAGTGGAACCGCGGCCAGGGCGTCGCGGAAGAGCGCACCCGTTCGAGCGCGGCGTCCTACGTCGCCACCGCTTTGTCGGTGACCGGCGACGTCCTGCACAACGCCCGCTTCATCCACATCCCGATCTACAATTACGGCGGCTGGTACGACCTGTTCAGCGTCGGCAACGTGCGCAACTTCCAGGCATTGCAGAACCACGGCAGCCGCGGCGCGCGCGGCGCCCAGAAGCTGGAAATGGGCCCGTTCGGCCACGGCGACATGGCCGGCGATCTGGCCTATCCGAACGGCTCGGAGCTGCTGAAGGGCGCCACCGACGAGATCCGCTGGTTCGACTACTGGCTGAAGGGGGTCGACAACGGGATCATGGATGAGCCGCCGGTGCGGGTCTACATGATGGCCTCGGCCCGCAAGGGCGAGCTGTCGCCGAAAAACCGCTGGGTGCGGTTCGCCAACTGGCCGCCGGCGCCGCGGATCGTCGACTATTTCCTGCATGAGGACGGCAGCCTGTCGCGAAGTGCGCCGACCGAGGCCTCGGCCTCCCGCGCCTACGACTTCGACCCCGCCAACCCGGTCCCCACCCAGGGCGGTTCGAACCTGACCTTCGAGAAGGGTCCGATGGACCAGCGCCCGATCGGCGAGCGGCAGGACTACCTCCGCTTCCAGACCGCCGCGCTGGATCGCGATGTCGCCATCGCCGGGCCGGTCAGCCTGGAGCTCTGGGCCTCGACCGACGGCCCCGACACCGACTTCATGGTCAAGCTCGTCGACGTCTATCCGGACGGCTACGAGGCGATCGTGCTGGATAGCGCGCTGCGCACTCGCTACCGCCATGGGCGCAACCGCGACGACGTCGCGATGATGACGCCGGGCGCGCCGGAGAAGCTTGTGCTCGACCTCTGGGACACCGCGATCACCTTCGAGCAGGGCCATCGGATCGCGGTGCACGTCACCAGTTCGAACTCACCCCGGTTCGACATCAACCCGAACACCGGCGAGCTGCCCGGGCGCGCCGCCGCCACCCGCGTCGCCCGCGTCGCCCGCAACGCCATCCACCTCGACGCCACCCACCCGAGCGCGATCCGCCTGCCGGTGATCTATCTCGAGGACTAAATTGGGGACACGTACGCGTCCCCCCGCTCTTGGAATTTCGCCCACGACGTCAGCGA
>DASYAQ010000088.1:0-15863 GCA_036501225.1 Caulobacteraceae bacterium
TCGACGATGTGCACCGTCTGGTTCGGCCCCCAGGCATAGCCGCCGTTCACGCCGACATAGACGCCGGTCCAGTCATAGGTTGAGGCCGGCGGCTGCGCGGATGCGGCGCCCGCGACCATGGTTGCGACCGCGACAGTTCCAGGTAGTTTTTTCATGAGACGCCCCTAGAGCCCTTGCTGGGCAACGAAAATCCGATGCCTAAACCCGCAGCTACTGCTTAGGTTCCCGCAAAACCGTTGTATTTTTGCTACGGTCCGAACGTCGTGTAGCCGACAGTCGGGATCGCCGTTGGCGCCGGGTGTCGCGCAAGCATGGTCAAGACACGGCGACGGGAGACTGTCAGGATTGGCCGACGAGTTTCGTGCGGAGACCGAACGTGACCACCCCCTCGTCGGACACCCTTGACTTCTACGCCCGCCCCGTCGCGATGACCGCCGCCGGCGCCCATGCCGCCGTATTGGAAAATCTTACCGGCGACCTGGGCGGCCTTTGCGCGATCGTCCAGGGCGTGCTGCTGCACTTTCATGGGCCAGCGCCTATGGGGTCGCGCTGGCGCCGGAGCGGGCCGACCAGCAGCATCTGCGGCCGGCCGGCGCCACGCTCGACGCCGTCTTCGCCATCACCGATCAGCCGCTCGGCGTGCGGCGCGAGGCCGGCGATCGCGCGGTCGGCGTCTGTCGCCACTATGCGGTGCTGACATCGGCCATGTTGCGCGCGAAAGGCATTCCGGCGCGCAGCCGCTGCGGCTTCGCGAGCTATTTCACGCCCGGCGAATATGTCGACCACTGGGTGGTGGAGTATTGGGACCGGCCCCAAGGCCGCTGGCGGCTGGTCGATTCCCAGATCGACGCGCTGCAGACGTCCGCGCTGAAGCCCGATTTCGACCCGCTGGACACGCCGCGCGACCGTTTCCTCATCGCCGGCGACGCCTGGCTCCAGTGCCGCGCCGGCGGCCTCGACCCAGCGAGGTTCGGCATCCTGGACATGCGCGGCCTGTGGTTCGTCGCCGGCAACGTGCTGCGCGACTTCGCGGCGCTGAACAATATGGAGATGCTGCCCTGGGACTGCTGGGGCCCCGTGCCCGAGAACGACAGGGCGCTGTCGCCCGAGGTGCTGGCCCTGGTCGACGACCTGGCGGCGCTGACCCTCGATGCGGACGCTCGCTTCGGGGAGATCCGCGCCCTTTACGAGACCGATGCGTCGTTGCACGTGCCCGCCCAGGTGTTCAACGCCGTGCGCAACCGGGTCGAGGCGGTCGTCCTTTAGGCGCCAGGCTTGGTGGCGCCGCCCCTATCGGCCTAAGGTCGATCGATGGAGGGGCATTATCATGTCGCCAACCGTCCCGTCGGCGCTCGCCGGCGTCATCGCCGTCGCCGTTGGCCTGGCCGGCTGTCATCCGGCGGGCGCCGGCGCGAGTTCGAGCGCGGCGCCGGCCTCGGGCGCTCAGGCTCGGACGGCGGCGGCCGCGACCGCGCCGGTCCAAGCCGCCGCGGCGCCGGCGGCGGCCTTCCAGGTGGTGATCAGCCTGAGCCCCGCGGCAGCCGCCAGGCTGGCCGGCAATGGCCAGACCATCACCGTCCCGGCCGAGTTCTATGGCAACCCCATCTCGGAACGCGAACGCATGGCCGACCAGGGCCGGCTCGACCTGGCCCCGGAACAGGATGTGGTGCTGACGGGCGCGGGGGTGGCGAGCTTCACCGCGCCTCAGCTCGACCCGAGCAAGCTGGCCCAGGTCGAGGGCGGCTAGGTCGAGGTCGCCATCGACGTCTCCTCCGGCAACCATACGACCCAGGATAACCTGCTGGATTGCGACACCTTCATGGACCAGACCCTGCAGGTCGCCGAGGCCCAACCGATCCAGCTGCACTGCAAGCTGATCGGCGAGCCCTGAGATGAGATCGAATGCCCGATAACGCCCTGCCGAACTTCCCGCCCGGCGCCTTCGCCAAGGAGGATCCGGGCGACGATGCGGACTTCTACGCCGAGGCGCGGCTGGAAACTCATATCGACGACGCGGCGATCGCGGCGCTGACCGACTTTTATCGCCTCGCCCTGCCGCCAGGCGGGGTGGTGCTCGACCTGATGAGCAGCTGGATCAGCCATCTTCCCGGGGATGTCGCCTATGGCGAGGTGATCGGCCACGGCATGAACGCCGAGGAGCTGGCCGCCAATCCGCGCCTCGACCGCTGGTTCATCCAGGATCTCAACCAGGACCCGGTCCTGCCGCTGGCCGAGGCCAGCCTGGATGCGGCGATGATCTGCGTCGGCGTGCAGTATCTGCAGCAGCCGGTGGCCGTGATGGCCGATATCGCCCGGACCTTGCGCCGCGGTGCGCCGCTGACAGTCAGCTTCTCCAACCGCTGCTTCCCGACCAAGGCGGTGGCCGTCTGGCTGAACCTGGGCCCGCGAGACCACGCCCGGCTCGTCGACCTCTATCTGCGCGCGGCGGGGTTCGCCGATGTTCAGACCCACATCCTCCGCGACGGCCGCACCAGCGACCCGATGACGGCGGTGGTGGGACGAAGGTAACCCCCACCGGTCCCCGCGTTCCGCCGCTGCGCGGCTCCAGTGGGGATGATGGCTTCGTTTTCGGATGCGGCGCTAGATCACGATGATTTTGGATTGAATGATCCAAAAATCATAAACGTGATCGATCCCTAGGAGTTAGAGCGGGTTGCGGGCGGAAAACCGCTACACACTTTTCCTCAACTCGCTCAGACCAGGCCGTTGGCGACCAGGCTGCGGGCGCAGTCGAGCACGGTGTCCTGCATCGGCCGCGGCTTCCAGCCGAGAAGGCTCTGGGCCTTGGCCGAGGTGAAGTCGTGCTTGCGGCCCAGGCCGCCGGTCACCGAGCCCAGATCCTTGTCGAACAGGGCGACGAAGCGCAGCACGAAGTCGGGGACCTTGCGAGTTGGCACCTTGGCGGCTTCAGCGCCCAACTGCGCCTTCAGGATGGCGGCGATCTCGGCCATCCAGGCGAACTGGTTGGCGGCGATGAAACGCTGGCCGGCGGCTTCTGGCGCGGTCATGGCGCGGATGTGCAGATCGGCCACGTCGCGGGCGTCGACAATGTTGAAGCCGATGCGCGGCAGGCCAGGCACGCGGCCGCTCATCAGCCGTTCGACCACCTGGACGGACTCCGAATAGTCGCCGCTGAGCACAGGGCCCAGCACCAGGGCCGGGTTGACGACGGCCAGGGTGGTGGCGCCGCCCGAAGCCTCGATCAGGTCCCAGGCGGCCCGCTCGGCGATGGTCTTGGATTGGCCGTAGGCGCTGAGGGTCGGGTCCTTCAGGTCGGTCCAGTCGGTCTCGTCGCTGAGGTTGTCGCCGGGCCCGCCCTTGGCTGTGGCGGCGACCGACGAGGTCATGACCACGCGCTTGACGCCGGCCTTGATCGCCGCGCCCACCGCGCGCCTGGCGCCTTCGCGGGCCGGAACGATCAGCTCGTTGGGGTCCTTCGGCTCGGCGACGCCCAGCGGCGAGGCGACGTGAAGCACGTAGTCGCAGCCTTCGACGGCCGCCTCCCAGCCGGCGTCCTCGGTCAGGTTGGCGGCGTAGAAGCTCAGGCGATTGCCCGGATCGGCCACCTTGGCCAGGTTGGCGCGCACTGTCGGTTCGCGCGAGAGATCGCGTACGGTGGCGCGGACATTGTAGCCTTGCTGTAGCAGGCCGATCGCGCACCAGCCGCCGATATAGCCGGATCCGCCGGTCACCAGCACCGTTCCGCCGTCGCTCATGAGATAGCCCCTCCCGAGATGTTTACATTGCTCAGATAGGCGTCGCCGTTGGGGAGCGTGAGGGGAGGGCTCAATTCAATCGGGATATCCCTCGCGTCCCTTCTCCCCTCGCGGGAGAAGGTGCCCCGCGAAGGCGGGGCGGATGAGGGGCCGCGCCGATCGAAGTTTAGAGGGCGCTCGCGGGTCGTGGAAAGTTCAGCGCGGCCGCTCATCCGACCGGTCTCCGACCGGCCACCTTCTCCCGCGAGGGGAGAAGGATCGCGTCCTCAGCTGGTGGTCGTGCTGTTGACCTGCGCCCTCACCACCGAGGCCTTGACCACCGGGATCTCGTCGTCGGCCAGGGGCTGCATCCACGTCTTGCGCCGCATGGCGGCGTCGATATAGGGCGCGAGGGCCTTGGCCTTCTTCGCCTCGCGCTCGGCGACCTCGGCCTTGAACTCGCCCATGACCTCGGCCGCGAACAGTTCCAGCGAGGCGCAGATGTGCTCGTGTTTGTTGCGGCCGGCCTGCTGCAGGAAGATGACCTGGTCGACGCCGGCCGCCTCGAAGGCGTGGATGTGGGCGCGGATGTCGTCGGGCGTGCCGATGCCGTTGGCGTTGCGCTCGGCCATCTTCGAAGCGGCGATGATCTCCTCGTCGCGGTCGCCGCGGGCCTTCTGGAAGTCGGCGTACAGCGACGAGCGGCCGGGCGTCACGTCGTGGGCCACCAGGGCGTTGACCGCATAGCCGAAGAACTCGAACCCCTCCTGGCCGCGCCGGATCGCCTCGGCCCGGTCGTGGTGCACCGAGAAGTTGGAGACCATGGCCAGGTTGGCGTTCACCGCGTGGCCGATGGGCACGCAGGCCTCCGACCTGATGATGCCGTAATAGATCTCCGCCCAGGTCTTCGCCTCGTCCGGATTGACGAAGGAGAAGGCGAGCGCGCCGACGCCCAGCGAGGCGGCCACCTTGATGGTGTCGCGGTTGGTGCAGGCCATCCACATGGGCGGATGCGGCTTCTGCACCGGCTTGGGCACCACGTTGCGGCAGGGGAAGGAGAAACCCGGGCCGTCGTAGCCGGGGTAGGGGTCCATCACCATCATGTTGGCGATCTGCTCGCCGGCCTCGATGGCCAGCGCGCGTTTCTCCTTGGCCGGGATGTGGAAGCCGCCCAGCTCAAGCCGCGTCGCGCCCACGCCGATGCCGAACTCCAGCCGGCCCTTGCTGATGATGTCCAGCGTCGCCAGCCCCTCGGCGGTGCGCGCCGGATGGTTGTAGTTGGGGATGACCTGGCGGATGCCGTGGCCGAGGCGGATGGTCCTGGTCAGGGCGGCGCAGGCGGCGAGGAAGACCTCGGGCGCCGAGGAGTGGGAATATTCCTCCAGGAAGTGGTGCTCGACCTCCCAGGCGTAGTCGTAGCCCAGCTTGTCGGCGAGCACGACCTGCTCCAGCGCCTGATGGAACAGCCGCGCCTCGTCGCCTTCGTTCCACGGCTTGGGCAGCTGGTGCTCGTAGAAGATCCCGAAGCGCATCCTGATCCCTTCCTGTTTCACCGGACTGCCGCCGTTCGAGGCAGTTACGCCCAGTCCGCGCCCGCTCGCAATGCGCGTCCGATCTCAGCTTTTCCTTGCCCGTCGCCAAGTGGGCGATAGGGTCGCGGGGCATGTCCGACGTCGCCACCGCGCCCAACCCGATCGAGGCCAGCCTGGAGCTCGCCGCCGAGCGCTGCGAGGACCTGACGCCGGGGGTCTATCGGCGGCTGTTCGCCGCGCATCCGGACATGGAGTCGCTGTTCATCCGCGACTCAAACAACCTGGTGAAGGGCGAGATGCTGGCCAGGGTGATCGAGGCCATCCTGGATTTCGCCGGCGAGCGTCACTACGCCGCCACCCTGATCCAGTGCGAGGTGATCACCCACGCCGGCTACGACGTGCCGGCGGAGATCTTCCGCCTGTTCTTTGGCACCGTGGCGGCGGAACTGCACGAGGTGCTGGGCAAGGACTGGACGGCGCCGATCGACGAGGCCTGGCGGCGGCTGCTGGAGCAACTCGATTTTTACGTGACCCACCCGGATCAGGCGGCGACTCAAGGCATGTAAAGCTTGCCCGGCGCGCATTCCGGGTCAAAGATGACGAGGCCGTCAACTTCATAAGGGCGGGCCGACCGGGCGAGGAGACGAAGACCATGGATGACGCAGGCCAGGACATCCGGCGCGCGGCGCGCGATCGGGCCAACCGGATCCCCATCGAAGAGATCGAGGTCGCGGACGACGAACTGTTCCGCACCGACACCCACTGGCCCTATTTCGAGCGGCTGCGGCGCGAGGATCCCGTCCATCACTCGGTGCATCCCGAACACGGGCCCTATTGGTCGATCACCAAGTACAACGACATCCTGGCCATCGATTCCAACCACCAGGACTTCTCCTCCGAGCGGGCCATCACCATCGCCGACCCCGCCGACGACTTCCAGACCCCGATGTTCATCGCCATGGACCCGCCGAAGCACGACGCGCAGCGCAAGACGGTGAGCCCGGCCCTGTCGCCGACCAACCTGCAGACCATGGAGCCGCTGATCCGCCAGCGCGCCGGCGACATCCTCGACAGCCTGCCGGTCGGCGAGACCTTCGACTGGGTCGACAAGGTCTCCATCGAACTGACCACCATGACCCTGGCGACCCTGTTCGACTTCCCGTTCGAGGACCGCCGCAAGCTGACCCGCTGGAGCGACGTGATCACCGCCCCGGAAGGCGCCCCCGGCTTCGGCAACGAGGACGAGCGCCGCGCCGAGCTGTTCGAGTGCGTCGGCTATTTCACCAACCTGTGGAACCAGCGGGTGAACGCCGAGCCGAAGGGCGACCTGATCTCGATGATGGCGCACGGCGAGGCCACCCGGCACATGGATCAGATGGAGTTCCTCGGGAACCTTATCCTCTTGATCGTCGGCGGCAACGACACCACCCGCAACACCATGTCCGGCAGCGTGCTGGCGCTGAACCAGAACCGCGACCAGTACAAGAAGCTGATGGAAAACCCGGCCATCCTGCCGTCGATGGTCTCGGAGACCATCCGCTGGCAGACGCCGCTGGCCCATATGCGCCGCACCGCCATGCGTGACGTCGAATTCGGCGGCAAGTCGATCAAGGAAGGCGACAAGGTGGTCATGTGGTACGTCTCGGGCAACCGCGACGAGGAGGTGATCGTCAACCCGAACGCCTACATCATCGACCGCGAGCGGCCGCGCCAGCACGTCTCCTTCGGCTTCGGCATCCATCGCTGCGTCGGCAACCGCCTGGCCGAGCTGCAGCTGCGGGTAATCTGGGAAGAGATCATGAAGCGTTTCCCCGACATTCGGGTCATGGCCGAGCCGACACGGGTCGCCTCCAGCTTCATCAAGGGCTACGAGACCCTGCCGGTGATGATCCCGGCCAAGAACTGACACCAGGAAACCAGGAAACATCCAGCCGATGGCGATTTCACTCTACGACCTGAGCGTGGCGACCTACCTGCAGACCCTGAGCGGGGTCGCGAATTTCCTCGACCGCGGGATGGCCCATTTCGAGGAGAATAATGTCGATCCGAACGAGATCCTCGAGACGCGGCTCTTTCCGGACATGCTGCCCTTCCGCTTCCAGATCAAATCCATCCAGCACCATTCGCTGGGCGCGATCGAAGGGGTGAAGAAGGGCGTCTTCACGCCGCCCGGCGCCATGCCGGAAGGCGGCTATACCGAAATGCAGACCTTCATCGCCGACACCCGCGAGAGTCTGCAGAAGCTGACGCGCGACGAGGTCGACGGGCTCGAAGGACAAGACGTCGTGTTCGAGATCGGCGGCCGCAAGATGCCCTTCGTCGCCGAGGGCTTCCTCATGTCCTTTTCGCTGCCCAACTTCTATTTCCACGCGACCACCGCCTACGACATCCTGCGCACCAAGGGCGTGCCCCTCGGCAAGCGGGACTTCATGGGCCAGATGCGGATGAAAGCGGCCTGAGCCCGCCGCAAGCCGGCCGGCCGGTGCTCGACCGGCTGGTGCTGGACGACCGCGCGGCCATCTACCTCCAGGCGCACCTCTCCGGGGTCAACGCCTTCTGCTCGCTGCTGCTGGAGCAGGTGACCGGCGACGCCGGCGAGATTTTCACGCTCGCGCCCCGGGGCGCGCCGCGCGACCGGCTCTACGACTTCGACAGCGGCGGTCTGAGCGCATCGCCGCTCCTGGAACAGGCGCACATGTTGCGCCGCGACGTCGAGGCGGCGCCCGGCGCGGTCTGCATCGTCGACGACTTCGACCTTACCTGGGGCGAGCCCGGCTCGGACGACGAGGCCAACGCCTTCGGGGTGGACGACGAGGTCTATCGGCTGTTGACCGCCGAGGACGACGTGCTCGCCTTCGCCGAGGTGCTGTCGGCCACCCACGTCCGCTGGCACGGCGTCGCCGCCGTCTGCGGCCGCGCGCCAGAGATCGACGGAACCCAGACGGCCAGCGAAGCCAGCTTGGCCGAGGCCGTCGAAACCGTCAGCCTGCTGACCTGCGTCGCCTACGACGGCGAAGGTTTCGTCGGCTGGAAGCGCCGGAGCCGCTAGCTCAGGCCGGGACGGTCTCGAGGTGGCGCGCCTTGGCCTCGGCGGCGGAGAAATAGACCACCCCGTCGCCCCAGTCGTAGGTCACCGCGTCGGCCGGCGGCCTGGCGTCCTCGCCGCAGAGAAAGGCCAGTTCCCTGGCCGTCAGCATGCTCCAGCGCGCGAAGGCCTGCTCCGGCGTCGGATCGGGCCGCGGATCGGCCGTGGCGCCGGGCAGGGCGGCTTCCAGCCCGGCCACATAGTCCTCGTACGGGACCCAGCCGGCGACGGTGTGCTCGCCGCCCGGCCCCTTGAAGATCACCGTCGGCAGGGCGTAGCGGTCGTGGCCTTCGGAGTGCTTCAGCTCGCCGTTCATCGGCCCGTCGCGCTTCAGATGCCGCACATAGTCGTTCGGTTGGCGCGTCTCGCTCCAGTCGGCGTGATAGGCGGCCGCCACGTCGGGCCGCTGCTGGTCGGCGCGCCAGCGGGCCTGGTCCAGCCCGGCGACGCCCACCGTGGCGGCGGCGAATTCGTCCTGTGTCTGCGGGCCGAGGCCGAAAACGAAGATCTGTTCACGAAACCGGCGCAGCACCCGCTCCGCCACATCCTGGCCCTGCAGTTCGGCGGCCTTGACCGCCGCGCCCAGCGGGTCGGTCGATTGCAGCATCAGCTGCATCGGATGCGGATAGGGCATGCCGGTCAGCGCCCAGACCCGCTTCCAATAGGCTTGCATCGGCTTGGCCGCCCCGACCCGATCCCAATCCGCCCGACCGGACGACTTGGCCGCATCCCCGACCAGCCCGCCCATCACCTTGCGCCAGCTCAGGTGCGGCCCATAACGCCAGTCCAACTTGCGCAGCAACGGCTCGGCGCCCCAGGCGGTGGAGCAGACGGCATCGGTATATTCAGTGACTTCGACCTGGCTCATGACGATGCTCCTCTCACCCGGGCTGTGGGCCCGTCGGATCACGATGCTGCCAGGTCCGGCGGTTGGCAAGCGCCATATCCAGCGCCAACTGGTTGATCCTACGAGTTCGCCAGCCGCACCGGATAATCTATCTCCGCTAGCCGTCTCAAATCGACCAGTGCGGGCGAGTTGGGCGCCCATTCGAGCCGACGAGTGACGCTGGCTAGTTCTGGCGCGCTGTAGAGAAAGCGCTCGTCGTACCGGAGGTAGAGAGTGCTGAAAAACTGCTCGAGGCGAAGTGGGCTGCCAGGCGGAGGGAAGCCATCGAACGCCTGTCCCTCGTGCTGCCGCCGCATGTCGACAAGCGACATTGCGATCGCCTCGTATTGACTGACGTCTTCACGAACGCCGCGGCGACCTGTCAGTTCGCGCAATGCGTTATGAAACCTAATGATGCCGGCGACGGGCTCACCGCCCACGGTGAGAGCCATGTCGTTAGCGGCTAGTTGCCGCGTAGGCCCCGCCGATTGAGGAACCGCCCCGGCAAGGGCGATCTCCTGCTGGACGTTGGCTCGGATCAGTACGAGGTATCCAAGCGCTAAAGCCGGATAGGTGATGTGCAGGTTCGTACATTCGCCGATAGTTTCCTCCATTCTATTGGTCAGGTTGCGCAGCGCGCCAGTCACACCTTTGCAAGAAATTGCGAGCACAGGGCCTATGCCTTCTCGGGTCACCACGACGTCAACGCTCTTCGTTTTCAGGCCCCCAAGGATTGTCCTCTCGCCGCCACCAGCAATGGTTGGATCGTATTCGAGAAAATAGCCACCAGCCCGCCGCGCCACACGAAACGGTGGACGTGGCGTGATGTCATCAGGGGCGAAGCCGCCCTCCAGAACCAGACGACATGCGACATACCAGTGTAGAGGTTTGATGTGCTCCGCGCTTTGCGTCTTGCCGACGAACGTCGCGAATTCGCTCATCGCGCGGGCCTCGTTGCTCCACTGGCATATACGCCGCTCTCGAGGCCGCATGGTGTTAGGCACAGTGCCTCCAGAGCCGCATGGTGAGAAGGGCGTCGTTCACCGTGTCCGCGTCCACGAGCGACTGGATTTCTTGCGACGGAAGCAGAACGCGGCCGGCCTCTCGGACCTCTAGCTTGAGCATGCCGCCACCGAGAGGATGTCCCTCAACTTCACAGCTGAGGCGCACAAATGGTGACGTCCATAGCGCAGACGCTCGGGTCATTCGATCGTGATCCGTGGCACGGACAGCATGGACGGAATTCGTACAAGACACGCCAGCAGAGTTCCGGACAAGATTCGGCGCCACCCCGGACATGTAGCTCAAAAAATAGTCGGGCACGCGCACGTCCGGTACGGACCACCAAGGCTCCCGGGAACGGCACTTAAATGCCTTACGTGCTTCGAACCCATCGGAGCTGTCGAGGTAACGCGCGACAGCCGGCGGCGGAACAGCACCTTTTTGTAGTCGTAGCAAAAGAACTGGAAGGTCGGCGTCTCGCCAGGACTTCACGTCGTCCTCGGTTAACTCCGAGGCGGATAGGGCCCTTCCGTTTCGCACGCTCGGCATGAGATGGTCGTCCGAGATGCCCAGGTTGCGGGCGTCCGATGGGCGAAGATGAAAGAAATCGTTCGCACCACTTACGTAACCGATACCAACGGTGGCAGCTTCTCTCAGGCGGAAGCTT
Organism: Caulobacteraceae bacterium; assembly: GCA_036501225.1. GTDB lineage: Bacteria > Pseudomonadota > Alphaproteobacteria > Caulobacterales > Caulobacteraceae > Poindextera. The sequence continues at coordinate 10,889 of DASYAQ010000088.1, forward strand.
CCGTCGTCAACACTCATGAGTTGGTAGAGATTGCGCGCGTTCTCTGGCATCAGAAATGGCCGAAGTCGGCGGTTCCAGATTTTGCGCCAATCGCCGACGGGTATTCTCGATGATGACTTTGGCGGGGCGCTGCCTGGCTGAAAACTGTCGCAGACGGTAAACTCTATTTCTCTCGCGGTGCCGCCGTGGCCTTCAGCGTAAAGGAGCCAGCAGTCTTCGGACAATTCAGGGAACAGCTTGTCGCGCACGGCGACGATCTGAACGCGGCGAAAACAAGAAACGAGATGTTCTAGAACTGGCGCCGCGTATGGGGCATGGCCGATCTCCGCAGGGACCACGAAGGCCATCCGACCATCAAGCTTCAACAGGCCGGTGACCGCCACGATGAATGGAGCCCACGAGGATGTTAGGCCATTGAAATCGGCGCCTAGATTCCGGCAGAGGCTAAGGGCGCGTCGCCGCTGGTCACCGGCGAACGATTGATAGCGGATGAATGGAGGATTGCCCGCAGCACAATCAAACCTCTCCGGCGTTGTCTCCGCCCATGTGAAGAAATCCTTTTGATGCACAACCGCACTCGGCGCCATTTTAGACGCGACCAAGGCGGCGTCGGGGTCCTGCTCAACACCAACGCTATTAGAGTGCGCTGCGATGAACCGGCCGTCGCCACAGGACGGATCCAACATCCGTTCGGCTGGCGAATGCGTGGCCCAGGATACGAGAGCTCGCACGACGGTGTCTGGGGTATAGTAAGCCCCCGAGAGCTTGCGCGCAGTCGGTCCTGTAACGCTCATCGCTTTCCTTCGGTCATTCAGCGACGAGCGTACGCCGGCGCCGCTCGAATCGACACTGCATCGTTCTTGTAACGTTCTTCAACTTGAAAAGCGAATAGAGCTAGGATAACGCGTAGCGCTTTAGCTCCTCAAACCGGCTTGTCGCCGACGATGGTCACCCGTTCGACCACGCGGTGGTGCGGCCAGTAGTCGAGGACGGCGTAGTGCTGGGTGGGGCGGTTGTCCCAGAAGACGATGGCGTTGGGGCTCCAGTGGAAGCGGACCTGGTATTCCGGCTGCTTCACCTTGCCCGTGAGATAGCGCAGCAGCTCACGGCTCTCCGCCTCGTCGACGCCCAGGATGCGCGAAGTGAAGGTGCGGTTGACATAGAGCGCCCGCTCTCCCGTTTCCGGGTGGGTGCGCACCACCGGGTGGCTGACCGGCGGGGTGGTGTGGCGCAGCTCCTCGCGCTTCTCGTCAGAGACCCGGCCGCCGAAGCTCTGCAGGATGTCGTGCTCGGCCTGCAAGGCGTCGATGCGCTCCTTCGTCCGGTCCGGCAGATCGCGATAGATGGCGACGGTGTCGGCGAACAGGGTGTCGCCGCCCAGCTCCGGCATGACCCGGGCGCGCAGGATGCCGCCCATGGAGGGGTTTTCGCGGAAGGTGACGTCGGTGTGCCATTTGTCCGAGGCGCGGCCGGCGGCGATGGTGTCTTCGGTGAACTGAATGCCGTCGATGCCCTGGATATCCAGGATCATCGGATGGCCGGGCACGGTGGGCAGCACCGGGTGGCCCTCCAGATCGCCGAAATGGCGGCCGAAGGCGACGTGCGCCTCGTGGCTGATGTCCTGGTCGCGAAAGAAGATGACCTTGTATTGCAGCAGCGCCGCGCGGATCGCGGCGACCTGGGCCGGCTCGAGCGGCAGGCTGAGATCGATGCCGCCGATCTCGGCGCCCAGCACCGGACCGGCCGGGGTCACGGTCAGGCCGGCGGCGGCGTAGAGGTCGGGTGCCTGGCCCATATCGAAAGGAGTTACGGCATTCATGGGTGCGTCTCCCGTTGCGGCCGGCATCATCGACACCAATGGGTGGGCAATTCCAGTCAGGATTTCTAGGCCAGGGCCGGCAGCACCTCGTCGGTCAGCAGGGTGAAGCTGTCCTGGCTGAGCGGGGCGCACATCAGATAGTTCATCTGCGCCGTCTCCTTCAGCGCCTCGATCTGGTCGAGCACCGAGTCGGCGGTGCCGTGGATGATCACCTCGTTGACATAGCGCTCGACCGGATCGACCTCGGCGGACGCGGCCGGCGTCCCATGATCGCCGCGATGCTGCGGGCCCATATAGGCGCCGAGCATCCAGCCGGCGCCGCGGCGCGCGATCGCCTCGGCGCGCTGGGCGTTGTCGGAAATGGCGATCAGCCGCGCCATCGGGATGTCGCGGCCGGCCGCGGAGAAGCCGGCGGCGGCGAGTTGCTCGCCATAGCGGCGGCGCTTGGCGGCCAGTTCGGTGTGGGTGCAGTGCGGGTCCATCAAAATGGAAAAGCCGCGGCCGGCGGCCCAGTCGATGGCGGAGTCCGAAGTCGCCGCCATCCAGACCGGCGGGCCGGGCTGCTGCATCGGCTTGGGCAGCACCTCGACATCGTCGAAATCGAAGTGTTCGCCGTGATGGGTCAGCCGATCCTGGCTCCAGGCGGCCAGGACGATGTCGACGCTCTCGCGGAAGCGCGCGGCGCTCTCTTCCAGCGGAATGCCGAAGGCGGCGAACTCGCCGCGGGCGAAGCCGCGCCCCGCGCCCCAGTTGACCCGGCCGCCGGACAGCATGTCGAGCAAGGCGACCTCCTCGGCCAGGCGCAGCGGGTGATAGAAGGGCGCCAGCGAGACGGCGGTGCCGATGCGCAGCTTTTCGGTCTGCGCCGCGGCCATGGTCGCCATCATGTGCACCGAGGGACAGACGCTGAAGCTGGAGAAGTGGTGCTCGGCCAGCCAGACGGCGTCATAGCCGGTCTGGTCCATGATCCCGAACCGCTCCAGCGCGCGGTCATAGACGGAGGCCAGCGAGACGTTCCGGTCCGTCCAGCCGAAGAACTGCAGCACCCCGATCTTCATCGCCATTCCTCCCGGGCGGGCTTCGCCGCCTTGGCGATGAACGTCCCGCCGCGATGGCGGCTTGGCAAGCTGAAAGGGCGCCAGAAAAACCCGTCGTCCCCCGCTGGAGCCGCGAAGCGGCGGAATGCGGGGGACCTATGATCGCCTGCGCTGGCTGGTGATGCGGTTGGACCAGCCGCCTTGAACACCCACACCGCACGGCGACCATGGGTGGCCCGAACAAATCGGACCATGACGGTAGGAAAGAGGGCGGATGAATATTACACCTCTTTAATTCTGTATTTCAGCGACTCTATATTATGCATGCTTCGACAAGGAGACGGCCAATGCGTCGACTGTTCGGCTGGGCGATGGCGCCGGTGTTGCTGGCGGCGGCCGGAAGCGCGTCCGCCGCTGGCCTCGATATCAGGAACGCCGCCCTGCGCGTCGTGGTCATCCCCGAGGCGCGATCGGACGTCAGCGTCACCATCCTGAAGACCAATTCCAGGTTGCCGCTCCGGCTGTCGACCGGTTTCTCCGGCCAGACCATCGTCGACGGCGGCCAGTGGTTCGCGCCGTTCGGGCAGGCGATCTGGTGCGAGGGCGACGGCGTGCACGTCTGGGGCGTCGGCCATGTCGCCAATGCCGACCTGCCGCAGATCCTGGTGCGCATGCCGCTGGCGGCGCGGGTTTCAGCCGGCGGCGGCGTCTTCGGCTCTATCTCCCGCGCCGACCGGCTGGACCTGTCCGTCAGCGGCTGCGGCGACTGGACGGTGGGCAATGTCCGCGACCGGCTGGCGGTGGGCAGCTCCGGCTCGGCCGCGGTGCGGACCGGGACGGCGGGCCAGATGGCGCTGCGGGCAAGCGGCTCCGGCGACATCGTCACGCGGGCGGCCGCCAATGGGCTCGATGCCGCGGTGTCGGGCTCCGGCGAGGTCACCGTCGAGCAGGCGTCCGGCTCGGTGCGCATCCGCGGCAGCGGCAGCGGCGACCTGGTGGTCAACGGCGGTCAGGCGACGATGCTAGATGTTGACGTCTCGGGCTCGGGCGACGTCCGTTTCAAGGGCGCCGCGCAGGACCTTTCGGCGGGCCTCTCCGGCGACGGCCAGATCGCCACGGGGGCGGTGTCGCGCAGCCTGGGCGTCGACATCAGCGGCTCCGGCGACATGACGGTCGCGGCGGCGTCGGGAACGGTGCGGGCGCGGATCAGCGGCTCGGGCGCACTGAAGATCGCCGGCGGTCACGCCAGCACGGTCGACGCGCGCATTTCCGGCTCCGGCGACGTTGACTTCGACGGTCAGGCCGACACGGTCAACGCCTCGTCCTCCGGGTCGGGAAACCTGCGCGTGGCCCGCGTCAGCGGCGCGGTGGTGAGTTCCGCCACCGGCTCCGGCCGGGTGATCGTCAGTCGTTAGGCGGTCTGCAAGGCCGCGGCGCGATCGATGACGCTCTGCACATAGCCGCGGCGGGCGTCGAACTCCTTGGCGATGTCGTCGTCGGACTCCTGCAGCGCCTGCACGTCGGTCTGGGCGAAGCCGATGATGCCCATGGTCTCATAGCCGTCGCGGATGGTTTTGCCCCACAGGCCGACGTCCTTCACGATCGGCACGATGCGGGTGAACAGCGACGAGCGGAACATCTCCATGAAGCCTGAATCGTACATGTGCTCGGCGCACTTGGCCGGATCCAGGCCCAGGGTCTTCCACACCTCGACGGCGTCGAAGCGGTCGCGCATCAGGTAGCAGGCCTCGAGCAGGAACTCCTCGCGCTCGTCGCGCTCGTGCTGGGTCAGGTGCGGATAGAAGTCGCGCAGCGCCAGCCGGCCAAAGGCCACGTGGCGGCTTTCGTCCTGCATCACATATGCGTTAACGGCGGCCGCGAGCGGGTTTTGCGCGTGGTCGCGGATCTGCTGGAAGGCGGCCAGGGCCAGGCCCTCGATCACCACCTGCATGCCCAGATAGGTCATGTCCCAGCGCGAGTCGCGCAGCACCTGGTCGATCAGCTCCTGCAAGGGGGCGGTCATCGGATAGGCGACGCCGAACTTTTCCAACAGGCGCTTGTAGCTCTCCACATGCCGCGCCTCGTCGATCACCTGGGTCGAGGCGTAGAACTTGGAATC
>DASYAQ010000089.1:0-16469 GCA_036501225.1 Caulobacteraceae bacterium
CGACGATTTCGGCCAGCCGGGCGCCGACGTCTGGATCACTCATGGCGCGTCGCACATCCTCAGCGTTGTCCGGGTGGTCACGCGGGGTTGTCTGGCATGGCGGCCTGGTTTGCGATAGCGGCAAATCAGGCCAGGGTCGGGTGGTCTTGAGAACGGCCCGGCGAAAGCGCGATGAACGACAACCAGCCCTCCACCTCTCGTCTCGCCCACAGCCCGGCGCCGCCGCAACCCTACGAGCTGGCCGCCCATCTGGCCGCGCGGCTCTGCCACGACTTCATCAGCCCGGCCGGGGCGATCATGTCAGGCCTCGACCTGTTGAACGATCCGGAGGCCCAGGACATGCGCGACGACGCGCTGCGCCTGATCTCCGCCTCGAGCGAAAAGCTGGTGGCGCTGCTGGCCTTCGATCGGGTGGCGTTCGGCGCCTCGGCCGCCGCCGAGGCCTTCGACCCGCGCGAACTGGAGAAGCTGACCCGCGACGTCTACGCCCATGTGCGCGCCGACCTCGACTGGGCGGTGGATGGCGACAGCCTGTCCAAGCCGATCGCGCGGGTCCTGCTCAACCTGGCGCAGATCGGCGCCGGCCTGTTGCCGACCGGCGGGGTCGCGCGGCTGACCGTGACGTTCGCCGGCGAAGAAACCGAGGTCTGCGTTCGCGCCGAGGGCTCCAAGGCCCGGCTGCGGCAGGAGGTGGCGGACGGGCTGGAGGGCCTGCCGCTGGGCGACGGCCTCGGCGGCCACTGGGTCCAGGCCTATTATCTGAAGAGCCTGGTCGACGCCGCCAACGGCGCGATCGAGACCGAAATCGGCGAAACGAGCGTCACCATCCGCGCCCGGTTGCATCAAATCGCCGGCTGATTCTTAGCCGGACCATACGGCTCCTTAACCTAGCCGCGCGAGAAAGGCGGATGGCCGGAAAGGAGTTGGCGCGCCCGTGAAAACTTGTCTGGTCGTCGACGACAGCCGGGTGATCCGCAAGGTGGCCCGCCGCATCCTGGAGGAGCTGGGCTTCGAGATCGCCGAGGCCTCCGACGGGATGGAGGCGATCGCCTGGTGCCGCACGGCCATGCCCGAGGCCATCCTGCTGGACTGGAACATGCCGGTCATGGACGGGCTCGCCTTTCTGCGCGAGCTGCGCAAGGAACCCGACGGCCATGAGCCGGTGGTGGTGTTCTGCACGGTCGAAAACGACATGGAGCACATCGTCGCCGCCTTGGACGCCGGCGCGGACGAATACATCATGAAGCCGTTCGACGGCGACATCCTCGAAGCCAAGCTCACCGAAGCGGGGCTGGTCGGATGAGGCCGGAGGATGTCGAGACGGTTCGCTCGCTGGTGCACGCCCGCTCGGGCGTGGTGATCGATCCCGGCAAGACCTATCAGATCGAGACGCGGCTGGCGCCGGTGGCCCGCCGGGCCGGCTTCGCCAGCCTGCCCGACCTGGTCCAGGCGATCCGGGCGCAGCGCGACGAAAAGCTGATGTGGGCGACGACCGAAGCCCTGACCAGCAACGAGACTTGCTTCTTCCGCGACCGCGTCCCCTTCGCCCAGTTCCGCGACGAGATGCTGCCCGAGCTGGTGGCCGGGCGCGGCGAGCGGCCGATCCGCATCTGGAGCGCCGCCTGCGCCACCGGCCAGGAGCCCTATTCCCTGGCCATGATCATCGACGACGAGCGGGCCAAGCTGCACGGCGCGCGGATCGAGCTGTTCGGCTCCGATATTTCCGAACGTTCGCTGGAGAAGGCGCAGAGCGGCTTCTACACCCAGTTCGAGGTGCAGCGGGGCCTGCCGATCCGCCTGCTGGTGCGGCATTTCGAGAAGGCCGATGAGATGTGGGGCCTGTCGCCGCGCGTGCGCCAGATGGTGCGCTGGCGGCGGATCAATCTGCTGGCCGACCTGCGCGGCCTTGGCCAGTTCGACGTCATCTTCTGCCGCAACGTAATCTCCGGCTTCGACGAGCCGACCCGGCGGCGGGTGCTCGACCAGCTGGCCCGCGCCCTGCCGAACGACGGCCGGCTGGTGCTGGGCTTCGACGAGACCGTCTCCGGAGTGACCGACGCGCTGACGCCCGTGGCGGGCCGCCGCGGCGTCTATGCGCCCAGCCCTGCCCGCATTGCCGCCTAGGCGGCCCGGTTGCCCTTTGGCCGGGCCTGCGCTCGCGGCGCGCCGGCGCCCTTGGCCTGGGGCGTCGGGAAGATCAGCCTGGCGGTGACGCCGCCCTGATCGTTGGCGGCCAGTTCCATGCGCCCGCGCAGCTGGCGGGCGAAGGCCATCATCAGGGCGCGGCCGACACCGGTTCCGGCCAGTTCCGGCGCGGCCCCGGAGCCTTCGTCGGCGATCGCCAGCTCGGCCTCCTCGCCGTTCACCGTAAAGCGCACGTGCAGCATGCCGCCGCGATGGGCGAGCGCGTGCTTCTGCGCGTTGCTGATCGCCTCGACCGCGAACAGGGCCAGCGGGGCCAGCTTGTCCGGATCGATGATCAGCTCGTCGGCCTCCAGCTCGGTGGCGATCAGTTCGCCGTGCTCCTGCTGCTCGACGATCAGCTGGGCGACCAGGTCTCCGAGGAACTGGCGGATATCGACGCGCTTGAGATCGACGCCCTGGTAGAGGGCCCGATAGATCAGCGCCAGGGCGTTGATCCGCTGGCGGGTGTCGAACATGGCCTCGCGCGCCGCGGGGTCGATCAGGGCGCGCTGCTGCATCGAGAGCAGCGAGGAGATCACCTGCAGATTGTTGCGCACCCGGTGATGGATCTCGCGCATCAGGGCGTCCTTCTGCGCCAGCGAATCCAGCAGTGAGGCGTCGCGCGCCTGGATGGCGTCGGCCATGGTGGCCAGGGAATGGGCCAGGTCGCGGATTTCCGGCGGCGCGCGATCCGCCTGCACCGGGCGCACCGTGAAGCGGCCGCGCGCATAGATGCCGGCGATGCGCTGCAGATAGTGCAGCCAGCGCACCACCACCCGCTCGGTCACCACCATGACGGCGACGAGCGCGGTCAGGAAGGCCAGCAGCGGAAAGACCACGCCGGACAGCGGGTTGAGCCTGGCCCAGGTGAACCAGCCCTGGGACGGGGCGGAAAGCACCACGAAGACGTCGCCCATCAGCGGCGCGGCCGAGTAGACGCGCTGGTCGCCGCGCTGGTCGCGGCCATAGTCGATCAGCGAACCCTGCGTCTTGACCTTTTCCAGATCGAGCACCGGGTTGCCGGGAAAGGCCGTGGGGTCGGTGCGGGTCAGCAGATGGCCCTGGGTGTCGGCCAGCGCCACCTCGGTGCCGGCGGGCAGGGCCGGGTCGGACTGGGTGGGCCTCAGGCTCTTCAGGCCGATGACGGCGGCGACCACGCCGTCGAAGTCGCCCTCCGACGAGGTGACGCGCTCGGCCGCCAGCAGGGCCGGCTCGCCTGGGCTGAACGCATCGGGCGCACGCACCGCCAGCGAGGACTCGCCGAAGGCCAGGCGCGCGAACCAGTCGCTGGTCCGACGCGTCGGATCGGCCGGGACCGGCGCGGCCGAGCAGACGGACTGGCCGGTTGGATCGAAGCGAATCAGGTTTTCGTAGCCGCCCAGCCGATGGCTGATCTCGGTGAGACGTTCGGTGCACTGCGGGCCGATCACCTGGGGCGCCAGCGTCTCCAAGAGCACGCTCGCGCCTTCCATGCGCGCGCGCGCGGTCGCGGCGCTGCGCGCGGCGGCCAGGGCGAGGTTGGTGCGTTCCTCGTCGGCGTCCTTCCTGTAGGCGACGCTGACCTGGATGGCGCCCAGCAACAGCACCGGCAACAGGGCGAGCGCCAAGGCCGCCCCCAGACGGAAGCGAATGGTGGTCAGCGCCCCCGCCAACCTTTGCATGGCTCGATCGTCCTTAACGGGCCTGGCCCAGATGCTCGGCGGCGGCCAGGATCGAATTCATCGCGTCGCTTGCCGAGCGCCCGTCACGATCGTAGGCCCCGGTTTCCAATATGCCTTGCAGCGCGCGCCTGGCGCGGCTGACCCGGCTCTTCACCGTGCCGACGGCGCAGCCGCAGATCTCGGCCGCCTCCTCGTAGGCGAAGCCGCCGGCGCCAACCAGGATCAGGGCTTCACGCTGTTCGGCTGGCAGCATGCCGAGGCCAAGGCGCAACTCGTCAAGCGCCACCGGCGACTGCGGATCGTCGACGGCGACCAGGGTCCGCTCGGCGGCGTCCTGATCGAGCTGGGTCTGGCGCCAGGAACGGCGCTTTTCCGAATAGAACTGGTTGCGCAGGATCATGAAGGTCCAGGCCTTCATATTGGTGCCCATCTGATAGGAGGCCCGCGCGTCCCAGGCTTTCATCAGTGCGTCCTGGGCGAGATCGTCGGCGCTGGCCTGCTCGCCGGTGAGCGTGCGGGCGAAGGCGCGCAGGTGGGGGATCAGCGCCACCAGTTCGTGCTTGAATTGTCCTTCCATGGCCGGATCGGCGCCGCCGGTCGCGGCCCGCTCACGTGTCATCGCCGCCCTTCGCGTTCTCGTCGTGCCGGCGCAGGATATCGAGGAATTCGTCGGGAACCGGTTCATTGACCACCCGGTCGAACATCTGGCGCAGCTTTACGCCGATGGCTTGCTGGCGCAGCCGCGCCTCGTCGAGCGCGCGCCGCGGCGCCCGCCGCGCCGCCTCGGCCTGCTCGTCCTCGCGGTCCAAAGTACGCCCCCCTCGGTATTGCGACATCATGATTATAAACATGCTCCGGCCATCGCCAACGCGCGCGACCGCCTATGGTTCCAGGAAAACAGGCTTTGCCGGGAACCAAGCGCCAAGCGTTGCGTTACAGCCACTTGCGTCGGCCCCGCTGGCGCCATCATCGTGCGGTCGTATGCTTGCGCCCCGTACAGGCCGCGAAAGGGGAGTAGATGAGTCTTTTAGCCCGACTGGCCCCGCATCTTCCCTATGTGCGGCGCTATGCCCGCGCGCTCACCGGCGACCAGCCGGCCGGCGACGCCTATGTCCGCGTGGCGCTCGAGGCCCTGGCCGCGGGCGAACGGACGCTCGAGCCCAATATGAGCCCCAGGGTGGCGCTTTATCACGTCTTCCACGCCATCTGGTGTTCGACCGGCGCCCAGCTCGAGGACCGCTCGGCCGATCTGGCCGCGGCCGGCGACGACCCGTCCTCCAGGCTCATGCGTATCGCGCCCAGGTCGCGCCAGGCCTTTCTGCTCACCGCGCTCGAAGGCTTCACCCCCAGCGAGGCGGCGCAGATTCTCGACGCCGACTTTCCGGAGGTCGAGCAGCTGATCGCCGAGGCGCAAAAAGAGATCGACGCCGAACTGGCCACCGATGTGCTGATCATCGAGGACGAGCCGGTGATCGCCGCCGACATCGAGGCCCTGGCGCGCGAACTCGGCCACAACGTCGTCGATATCGCCGCCACGCGCGCGGAGGCCGTCGAGGCGGTGGCCAAGCACAAGCCCGGCCTGATCCTGGCCGACATCCAGCTCGCCGACGGCTCTTCCGGTATCGACGCGGTCAAGGAGATCCTGGGCCGGTTCGACGTGCCGGTGATTTTCATCACCGCCTTCCCCGAGCGGCTTTTGACCGGGGAGCGGCCGGAGCCGACCTTCCTGATCACCAAGCCCTTCCAGCCGGAGACGGTGAAGGCGGCCATCGGCCAGGCCCTGTTCTTCCATCCCGCGCGCGACAAGGCGGCGGCCTAGAGCGGAACGACCGCATCGGACGCCGCGTTCTTGCTCGTGAAGCCGCCCCATTTGGCGGCGCTTTCACGGAGGCGATCATGCTCGGCTGGGCTCTGACGTTTTTCATTCTCGCCATCGTCGCGGGACTATTGGGTTTCGTGGCGCTGGCCGGCATCGCCGCCGAGATCGCCAAGATCCTCTTCCTGGTCTTCCTGGTGTTGCTGGTGGTGAGCTTCATCATCCGTGCGGTGCGCGGACAGTCCGTCGTCTAGAGCACGATGAGATCAGGCGGAATCGTCTGATCTCCGTCATTCAAGACGGCGGCGCGGCGCTTTGCACCGGCTGCGACGGCGGGGCGTTGAAGCTGTGGGCGACCGCCGGACGGGTTCCGTTGTTGGCGTCGCTGGCCGCCAGTTGCGGGGCCCGGTAGATCCAGGCCGCGGCCAGCGCCACGACGGCCAGAACCACCGAAATGACCAGCACCCAGAAAACGTCCCGGCCCATCCGGCCCTGGCGCGCCTTGGTCGCCGGAAGGTCTGGGGAGGATTGGGATTGCGCCATGGCGAGTCTCCTTTCCAAGAGCGACGGGACTTCGCCGTATCAACGTCCGGGCGGCTCCGAACGATCCGCGTCCGCGCCACACGCCGGGCGCACGAAAAAAAATCGAGGCGCCGGGAACCCATCTCGAAGTTGAGCCGTTTGTGGGTTGCGGAGGCGGCGACGCCCCCCCGACTTGAGGCTGGCGAGAGCCAGCCAGCCGTCTCCGCACCCTTTTCTCGATGATGCAAACCTTGAAAGGGCGGCTCGCAACGGGCCGCCCTCTTCTTGCGGGTCCACTCAAGGCGTGACGAAGTGAACGCTGATCTGCGCGCTGTGGCGCAGCAGGGCGAGGCCGTGGTTGGGGGTGCTGGCCTGCACCACCGGGGCCGGCGAGGCCAGGCCGTCGGCGGCCAGCGCCTTGGCCACGGCCGCGGCGCGCCTGGAGGCCAGTCCGGTGTCGTCGCCAAGGCCGCTGATGGCCAGGCCGGCGACCGGGCAGCTCTTGGCGCGGGCGACCGAGGCGGCAATCACCTGCAGGGCCCCGGCGCTCAGCTCGTCGGAGCGCTGGTCGAAATAGATCGGGAAGTTGAAATCGGCGCAGGCGGTCGGTTTGACCAGGGGTGTGGACGACGTGTTGGTGCAGGCCGGGAGGCCGAAGCCAAGGGCGGCGATCGCGCCAACGCCCGCCATCCGTCGGACCCAAAAGCGACTGTCCATCGAAACCCCTCCCTCAAAGGCCGCCCGATCAAGAGCAGGCTGCATGGTGACCGGAACCTCGGCCGCGGCCAACCCGTTTCCTTGACGCAGATCGTCGCCAGGGTCTGGCGACCGCCTTGGAGCTTAAGGTCATGGCCTTCTGGAGTTTCGCCAACCGTTCCGACACCGTCCGGCCCGTGGCTGCCCAACCCGTCGCCACGGTCGATCCCAAGACCTACGACGCCGACATGCGGCGCGCCTACGATCATGGCCGCCTCGACGAACGGTCTCGCCGGCGTGGCCGCTTTGGGCCGCTGGGCTTCATCCTGGTCCTGGTGGCCGCCGTCGGGGTGATCCTGGTGGTGTTCGCCATCCGCGAGGGATCGTTCTCGGCCGGCGGCGCGGTGGTCGACAACAAGCTGGTGCAGGCGACCAGCGGCGTCGCGCCGGCGATCGACAACGCCGCGTCCAAGACCGGGACGGCGCTGGAGACCGCGGGGCAGAATCTGAAGGATCAGGGCGCCGCCATCGCCGGCAGCAGCACGCCCGCGAGCAGCGCGCCTTAACGACCGTCCGAACTGGTCGCGGCCTGCAGCAGGGCGGCGATCCGGTCGGTGGAGGATCCGGCGGCCTGGGTGAGGGTCTGGGCCGGGTTCGCGCCCGGCGTCGGCACGGCGGCGGCCAACTGGTTGATCGCGGTCTGGGCGACGGTGCGCACCGCGGTCTCGGCGGCGCTGGCGGCGGCGGTCTGGGTGGTCTGATAGATGAAGCCGTAGGTCGGATAGACGGTCTTGCCGAGGTCGCGGACCGGATCGTACCAGACCTTGACCTGGCTCCAGTCGCCCTGCGGCGAGACGTCGATCACGGTCACATCGCGCTCGACCTGGCCGCGGCGGCCCTGGATGATCGACCAGTTGGCCTGGGTGACCTGGATGACCCGATCGGTGAGCACCTGGCTGACGACGGCCACGTGGCCCTTGTCCATCACGCCATTGGGTTTGAACACCAGCACCGCGCCAGCCTTGGGCGTGAAGCCCTGGGCGTATCTGCCGGCCGCCTTTTGCCACCAGGTCCAGGCGTCGCCGAAAATCTCGATGCCGGAAATCATGCGCGCGAAGGGGACGCACTGCCAATAGTCTTGTGCCTGAGCCTGGCCGGCGCAGAGACTCAGCGCGACGACCACGGCAAGCGAGCCGCAAATGGCTCTTGTCCCTCGACTCATACTCTTGGGTCTCCCCACCCGTACTGGCCTGTCGATAACCATCTCGGGCAAAGATGAAAAGAAAAATAATTTTCCATCGTGCTCTTTAGGCCACGCTTGTTAACGCTTCCGGCCCGACCACCCGGCGGTGGCGCATCCAGCGACGGGCGGGGTGCTCTATCAGATGATACGAGATCGCGGAAAGCGGTATAACCGCGACATAGAGTAGCAACCACAGGTACAGTGGTAGGTGCGCTTTATCCAAATGGAGCAGCGGAGCAACAGCGTTAACGAATAACAGCTTCCACGGGATACAGATCATATAGATCGAATAGCTGATCTCACCCAGGTAGACGAATAGTCTTCCGCCGCCACTATTTTCCCCGGCCTTGGTCAATGCTGCCAGCGAGAAGATCAACCCTCCGCATAGGCCGACGATGAGCGCATCGGGCGCCAGCAGCTGCGCCGCGAGCAGCAGCGCGGCGCCTGAAAACAAGGCGCCCAATACCGCGGGTCTGCGACGTTCGAGCGCGCTTTTGCGCCAGAGAAGATTAATGGCCGCGCCATAGGCGAAGCAGGGAACGATCCTGAGCGCGCCCCAGCGGATGGTGGCGTGGGTGAGCGGCGACCCGGCCAGGATGTCGAAGGCGGCATAGAGGCCGATCAGCAGGACCAGCGCGCCGGCCACCGCCAGCCTCGGCCGATCGGCCAGCCGGAGGGCGATCCAGGCCGTCACCGGAAAGCCCAGATAGGCGAACCATTCGGCCGAGATCGACCAGGAAGGATGGTTCCAGCCCGCCTGCGGCGCGAAGCCCCAGGCCTGGACCAGCAGCAGGTTGGCCGGCAGCGACGACCAGGACAGGATGTTGGGGTCGATGACCCGCCCGGCCGCCAGCGCCGCCAGCGCCATGGCGCCGATGCCGGCCAGGGTGGTCAGGTGCAGCGGATAGATGCGCGCCAGCCTGGCCCAGAGAAAGCTCCCATAGCGGAAGCCGCCGTCGGCGACCGAGTCCAGATAGACGTGGCAAAGGATGAAGCCGGACAGCACGAAGAACAGCTCGACGCCCAGATAGCCCTTGGCCACCAGCGGCGGCATGACGGCGCCGAGGTTGGGCCAGTAGTGAAAGGCCACCACCCACATGGCGGCGAAGAACCTGAGCGAGGTGAGCGGCCGAATATCCCTGGCGTCTTGCATGGCGGCGTCCCTATCCGGCGCGATCCGGGGTGTTCGCTGGCTTCCAAGCAGATCGCGTGCCACGCGATTTCAGGCGCCCGCGAGCGGGTAGCTTCGCTCCAGCCGATAGCCGGGCCCCTGCGCGCCCGGCCGGCTGGAATAGAGGCCGAAGGCGTCGATGCGGAAGGGCGGCGAACGCAGCAGGTTGTTGGCCTGGATCCAGGCGGCGACGGCGGCGGGCGCGGCGCCGTTCAGATAGGCCAGGGTCAGGTGCGGGTGATACAGGCGCGTGTCCGGCTCGAGACCGACGCGCCTGGCCGCCATCTCGCAGCGCCGGGCGAGCTGGCGCAAAGCGGGATTTTCCGCCACCCCGGCCCAGAGCGCGCGGAGGTCGCCGCCGTCGCCGAAAGCGCCCACCCCCTGGAGTTCCAGCGTCAGCGGGCCGCGCGCCGCGCGCGCCAGCTCGGCGTCCAGGTCGTCGGCGACGGTCTCGGCGATCTCGCCGAAGAAGCGCAGGGTGACGTGCAGGCTCTCGGGCGGCCGCCAGAGCGCGCCGGCCAGTCCGGATTGGCGCTGGACGAGGGGCCCGGCGATCTCGGGCGGCGGGGCAAGGGCCGCGAACAGGCGGATCATGCCAAGCCTTATGCCGGCCCTTGCCGGCCCGGCTCAAGCCGGGTCCTTGCGCCGCGGCCGATTCAATCTCGCCGACAGGGCTCGACCGGACGCTGCCGGACGAGCATTCTCGGCCTAGGGGCCTGGGGGATGTCCAAGCTTGGATTTGGCGCTCGCGCCCCGACCCTAGGTGCGGACGGGGATGCTCAATACGGTCGGAAGCGTGGCGCGCGCCTCACGGGGCGATCAGGTCGCGGCGGAGCAGGTCAGGGGGCTCTATCGGAGCGCGCCCGTTGGCGTGCTCAGCGCGCTGTTCGGGATCGGCATTCTTTGCTGGGTGCTGATCCACAACGATCCCGCGCTCACGGTTCGGGCGCTCTGGTGGCTGGGCGCGACAGCCGCGATCGCGCTGGGCCAGCTGATCCTGTGCTGGATCTATCGGCGCAGCCGGCCCGCGGATGCGAACTGGCGGCTCTGGGCCGTGCTGTTCAGCGCGACCTGCTTCGTTGAAGGCTGCCGCTTCGGTTACGCCGAAATCTGGCTGGCGACGCCTGGGAACCTTGTTGAACAACTCTGGGTGCTGCTGGTCGTCTGCACGGCGATCGCGAGCGCGGTGTCGTCCCTGGGCAGCTACACGCCGGCCTTTTACGCCTTGCTCGCGCCGGCGACCGTGCCCTTCGCCATTTGGAGCGCGAGCCACGGCGATACGAACCATTGGGTGCTGAGCATATTGGACGCGGTCCTGGCCAGCGCGCTGGCGCTGCTGGGGCTCGAGCAGGGACGCTCGCTGGCGGAGGCGCTGCGGCTGAAATTCGAGAATATCGAACTGGCGCAGGACCTGATCTTCCAGAAGGACAGGGCCGAGGCGGCGAATTCGGCCAAGACCAGCTTTCTCGCCGCCGCCAGTCACGACCTGCGCCAGCCGCTGCATGCCATGGGCCTTTTCCTGGACGCGCTTCAGGGGCGGCGGCTGGACGCTTCGGCCAGGCGGCTGACGATGCAGATCGGCGAGTCGCTGCGCGCCATGGACGGCCTGTTCAACGCCCTGCTCGACATCTCCTCGCTCGACGCCGGCGTCACCAAACGCAGCGACACGGTGTTTCCGGTTCAGCCGCTGCTGGAACGGATCGGCCGCGAGTTCGCCCTTCAGGCCACCGCAAAGGGCCTGACACTGACCGTCCAACCCTGCTCGCTCGCCGTTCGCACCGACCCGATCCTGCTCGAAAGGATGCTGCGCAACATCGTCTCCAACGCGGTTCGCCACACCCAGAAAGGCCGGATCCTGGTCGGTTGCCGCCGGGGCCCCAGGCTGACGGTCGGAGTCTGGGACACTGGACCCGGCATCGCGGCCGAGAACCAGCAGAAGATCTTCGAGGAATTCTTCCAGGTCTCCAATCCGGAGCGGGATCGGCGCAATGGCCTGGGGCTGGGCCTGGCCATCACCCGGCGGCTGGCGGACCTGCTGGACTGCCCCATCGAACTGCGCTCGGCACCCGGCAAGGGCAGCGCGTTCCTGGTGAAGGCGCCGATCGCGGCTTTCGATGCGGGGGCGGAGGTCGCCGGCGAGCCGAACACGGCGCTTGGCGTCGGCGCTGGGCTGGTCCTGGTGGTGGACGACGAGGTCAGCGTCCGCGAGGCGATGCGGGCTTCGCTGGAAGGCTGGGGCTATCAGGTCGTCACGGCCGAGACCGCGGCCGAGGCGCTGGAGCGGCTGGGACATCGGCGGCCAAACCTGATGGTCTGCGACTGGCGGCTGCGCGGCCATGAAACCGGCGCCGGCGTGGTGGACGCGATCCGGGATGCGTTTGGGGCGGCCATTCCGGCCGTGCTGATCACCGGCGACACCACGCCTGCGCTGCTGCAACAGATCAGCGGCACAGGGCTCACCCTGCTGCACAAGCCGGTTGTCGCCGGCAAGCTGCGGGCGACGACCGCCAACCTCATCCGCCAGTCCGCGGCGCGCGCAGCCTAGACCCATCAATCATTCCGCGAAGCGCGGCCGCCGCTCATTCACCGTTCGCCGCTGCGTGGCGACCGCGGCTCAGGCCAGACCGCGGGCGCGGGCTTCGCGGACGGCCTCGGCGCGGCTGGCGACGCCGAGACCGCGAAGCACGCCGGTGACGTGGACCTTGACGGTCTTCTCCGATAGGGCGAGCCGCTGCGCGATCGCCTTGTTCGACAGGCCAAGCATCAGGCAGGCGAGAATCTCTTCCTGCCGGGTCGTCAGGTCGCCGCGGCCGGCCGGCCGACCCGCGGCGGCGCCCGATGCGCCGCTCCTCAGCAGCAGCGCCGGCACGAAGGCTTCGCCGCTCAGCACGAGCCTCAGCGCCGCCAGCAGCGTCTGGGCGCTGGCCGTCTTGGGCACGTAGCCCAACGCGCCGTGGTCGAACGCCTGGCGCACCTTCTCAGGATCGTCCGCGGCCGTCAGCACGATGACCGGAACGTCGGGTCGCCGCCGCGTGAACTCGGCGATCGCGGCCATGCCGCTGACCCCCGGCATGGCCAGGTCGAGGAACACCGCGTCGAGGTCGGCGTGGGCCGCGGCGAGCTCAAGCCCCGAGGCGGTATCTTGCGCTTCCAGTACGACAGTTTGGGAATCGTCGCGCGCCAAAAGCGCCGCGATGCCCTGGCGCACGATCGCCTGATCATCAACGACAAGCAGCTTCACCGATGCCCCCGCTGGCTGGTCTTAAGACCATGACAGACCTTAAGACCCGTCTCAAGACTTCAGGTCGTATTCGGCGGATACACATACTTTGCTAGATTTCATGCTGGTGGTGGTCGCTTCCGAAGGTCGACACGTCTTATGTATACGTGTTTCTGACCGAAGAATACCGCCCGCGCAATCTGGGGGGTTGCCAGGATGGGTGCGACAAGGATCGGTCACCGCGGCGCCAGCTTGCTCGCCGCGTTCGCGTTGCTCGCGACCTTCACAGCCGTCGCTCCGGCCAAGGCCGATCCCGCCCGGATCTATTGCTACGTTCCGGGTAACGGCATCTACGAATACAAGGGCGTCACCAACGAGCCCACCGAAGACGTCTTCATCAGCGCCGACGGTTCGTTCAGCGACGCGGAAACATGGAACGGCGCCTATTCCGGCGTCGACCCCACGGACGGCATCTGCATCGGCAAGCTGCCGCCCGGGCCGAATGACACGCTGTTTGTCGGGCCAGTCAGCAACGGGACCACGCTCGTCAGCACGACGATCGGCGGCGGTGGCGGCAGCTTCTTCGCCATGCAGGCGGCTGGCGCGCCCCCCAACACCGAGGTCGCCCTGACGCTGCAGACCAACGGCTCGAAGTTTGCCCGCGACGTCACCGCGCAACAGGGCCTGATTACCTTTCAGGGCGGACTGAGCACGGCCACCAACATCAACCTCACCAACGTCGATCAGGAGAATCCCGCCCAATACAGCCTGCAAAGCGGAACCTATTCCGCGGCTACCGCGATCTTCATCACCGGCGAGTCGCTAACTGTGACGGCGCCGTCGGGCGCCACCTTGCAGGCGCCGGAAGTGCACATCGATGATGGCGGCGACCTGGAGCTTGGCGGCAAGCTGGCGGCCGCGAACTTCCTGACGGTGGGCGAGTACGACGCGGGAACCTTGAACATCCAATCGGGCGCTGAAGTCACGGGCGGCAACGCCTTTATTGGCGCCTTCACCAATTCCAGCGGCAATGTCACCGTCAACGGCAAGTGGACCCTCACCGGCGAACTGATCGACGGTCAGCAGGGCAAAGGCACACTGACGGTGGGCGCCGGCGGCCAGCTCACCACCGGCGACTTCATGACCGTCGGCGCCGGCGCCAACACGTTGAGCAGCCTGACCATCAACGGCGGCGGCAAGGTCTCGGTGACCCCCATCTCAAAGCTGCCGACGGACCTGGCCCTGAACACCGCGGTCGTCCCCGGGTCGACCGCCCTGGTGGCGGTCGACGGCGCGGGCTCGTCGCTGACCATCAACGGGGCGTTAAACGTCGGCTATGCCGGCACCGCGACCATGGAGGTGACCACCGGCGCCGCGGTCAATGTGACGGGCTCGATCGTCCGCATCGGGCGCATGGCCGGGTCCACCGGCACGCTGAACCTGACCGGCGGCAGCTCCACCTTTAGCTTTCAGGACGGCACGATCTTCCAGGTCGGGGACTCAGGCACGGGCAACCTGAATGTCACCGGCGGCTTTCAGCTCAACACGGGCGCCGCCGCGGTGGAGGTCGGCGAAAATACCGGCAGCCAGGGGACCGTGTTGGTCTCCGACCCGGGCACCCGCTGGACGGTTGGCGGGGAGATGTCGATCGGTCTCGAGGGCCATGGCAGCCTGACCGTCAGCAATGGCGGCAGTCTTGTCATTACGGGTCCCGACCTCATCCTCGGCGGGGTCGACCCCGCGATCGGCGATATGACCCTTTCAGGCGCCGCCTCGTCCATTGTCTTCCCGGCGATGGACGAGTTTGAAATCGGCAGCGGCGGGCACGGCAATCTGGTTTTGAACCAGGGCTTTAAGCTGGACACGGGCGACGCGAACATAATCCTCGGCTCCGGCAGCACAGCGGTCGGCTTCGCATCGCTGGCGGACGCCGGCACCCGCTGGACGATCGGCGGCGACTTGACGATTGGGGAGCTGGGTAAAGGCGAACTCGACGTGACCGGCGGCGCATCGCTGGCGTTCAACGGCGATTCCATTTCGGTCGGTGAATCGAAGAACGGCGGCAAGCTGGTCCTTTCGGGCGCGAACTCCTCGCTGACCATGAGCCAGGCCTCGATCTTTGCCGTCGGCTCATCCGGAAACGGCGAGGTCGACGTGAATCAGGGTTTCCAACTGGACACCGGAAAGACGGACGTGGTCATCGGCGCGTCCGGCGGCGACGGAAAGGTCGTGCTTTCCGATTCGGGAACGAACTGGACCATGGGTGGATCGCTCGCGGTCGGGCTCGACGACGACGGCGCGCTGACGATCAGCAACGGCGCGACCTTGACCCTCTCGCCCGGCGCCACGCTCGGCGTCGGTGCGGAGACGTTCTCGGACGGCACGCTCACACTCGACGGCGCGACCTCCAAGCTGGTGAGCACCGGCGCCAATCTGCAGATCGGAGTCGGCGGCAGGGGCTCGCTCGACATCCAGAACAACGCGACGCTCGACTGGAGCGGCCAATCCGTCACGCTCGGGGTAAACGCCGACTCCACCGGGACCATCAATGTTACCTCCGGAGGGACGTTTAAGGTCGGCCAGCTGACGCTGGGCAGCCAGGGCACGGGCGTCATCGATGTCGGTGACACTGTGGGCGGGACAAAGGGTACGCTGACGGTTTTGGGCGATACCGTGCTGGGCGCCGGCCCCGGCAACGGCCAGATCGACCTCGACGAGGGCTCTAAAGCCACCTTCAGCGGCGAGGTCATGGTGGGGACGGTCGGGAGCGCCAGCTTGAGCCTCGATGGCGCTTCATCGGCGATGATCACGGGCGATTTGACCGTCGCCGACCTGGACGCCAAGTCCGGAAACGTAGCGGTCCTCGGCGGGTCGAGCCTTACCGTGCACGGCGACTTCAACCTCGGCTGGTTCGACGTGAAGGGCCTGCTCGATATCGACAACGGCAGCACCGTGACCGCCCAGAACGGCTTCTCGATGACCGCGGCGTCGTTGAAGCTGGCGAATGGCAGCACCTTCAGTTCCCCCGGTTCATCCGCGATCAGCATCGGTGCGTCCGCGGATCAACCGGCGACGATCGAAGTCAAGAGCGGCAGCCACCTGACGGCGGCCGGCGGCGTCACGGTTGCACCCAGCAGCACGGTGAACATCACGGTCGACGGCTCGGGCTCGACCTTCTCGGCGGACTATCTGAGTGCGCTGGCCAACGTGCAATCAAGCCTGATGATCACCGGCGGCGCCCAGGTCAGCTTGGTGGCCACGGTATGCGGCTGCGAGGCCCTGACCTGGCAGGGGGGCACGATCTCGGTCCAGGACGGCTCGGTGCTGAGCGCGCCGACCGCCAGCATCGGTTCCGCGGGGACCACAACCAAACTGACGCTCGGCGGCAGCGGCGCGGCGGTCTTCTCCACTTACCTCAAGCTGCAGCCCGGCTCGACCCTGGACGTCACCGGCGGCGGCGACGTCGTGGTCGGTCAGCCCGTCATCGACGGCGGTGATGACTTGATGGGCGGCCTGCAAGCCGGGCAGATCGTTGTCAACCCAGGCGGTATCCTCAAGGGCGTTGCCGGCGGAGCGACGCCGATCGTCAATGGCGTGCTGGTGATCCAGCCGGGCGGATCGCAGCTGGCCGGGGTGGTCTCTGGAACCCTGGTCGTCAACGGCAAGGTCATGAACTACGGCGGCCACGTCTTGGGAGACGATCCCTCCACGGTGACCGTGAATGGCTCATACACCCTGGAACCTACCGGTGTGTTGGTCGCCGAGGTGGGGCCGACCTCCTACAGCAAGCTGATCGTCAACGGCCCGCTGATCCTCAACGGCGGCACGCTGGAGTTCGAGCCCGTGCAGGGCGGGGTGTTCCAGATCGGCAAGACCTATGACGTCATCTCGGCTTCGGGCGGCGTGACCGGGAGTTTTGCCGATGTAGTCGTGGCGCAGGCGGCCGGAATGCCGTT
>DASYAQ010000090.1:0-4850 GCA_036501225.1 Caulobacteraceae bacterium
GGGCGTGCTGGTCTTCCTGGTCTCGGCGCTGCGCAGCCCGCCGGCACCGGCGGAGGCCGTCCCAATCGTGGTCGAGCTGGTGGATGAGCGACCGCCCGCGCCGGCCGATCATCCGAAGCCTGCGCCAGCCGCAACCGTCACAGAGGCTCGCCCGGTCGCCGCCGATCCGGTCCCGGCCGAGACGCCGGCGCGGCCGGCTGTCGCACGACGATCGCCGCAGCTGATGAAGACCGCCAGCCTGGCGGCGTCCGATGCGGTGGCCGACGAGCCCGGAAACGCCCTGAGCGAAGCCCAGATCGCCGGGGCGGCCAGCGTCGATTCCGGTCCCACCGACCGGCCCTGCGACATGGCGCGGCGACTGCAGAGCGCCCTGCGCAAGGACCCGCTGGTCCAGGCCGCCGTGGCGAGCGCCGCCGGCAGGGCCATCATGGTCTGGGACGGCGACTGGGTCAGGAACCGCGGCGAAGACGGCAAGGGCCTGGCCGCCGTCCGCGAGGCGATCACCTGGGAGGTCGCCTTCGCGCCCCAGGCCTGCCGCGCCGAGCCCGTGCACGGCCTGGTGCTGATCTCAATGGGCCAGGCGCAAGGGTCCGCTCGCCTGGCGCTCGGCCTGGAGGCCTGGCGGTGGGCGGACCTCTTAAAGCCAGGCCCCGAGGGTTAGGCCAGCACCACCAGCACCACACGGCGGTTCTGCGCCCGGCCGGCGCGGGTGGTGTTGGGCGCGACCGGCTGCTCATTGCCGTAGGAGATGGTCGACATGCGGTTGAGCGGCACGCCCTGCAGGCTCATGAACCGGCGCACCGCCTCGGCGCGCTCCGCGCCCAGCCGCAGGTTCTCGGCCGCCGAGCCGGTGTTGTCCGTGTAGCCCTGGATTTCGAGATAGACGTTCTTGTTGTCGGTCTTCAGCTTTTGCACAAAATCCATCAGCCGGGTCTGGGCCTCGGATGAAAGTTGCGAACTGGAGATCGGGAACTTCATCGAGTCGTCCGACAGCACCACCGAGTACATGAACTTGCCCTCGGCCAGCTTACCGGCGGCCTCGGCGCGATTGAGCGCGTCCTGGCTGGTCTGGTCGAGTTGGGCCAGGTGCGCGCCCTGAGCATTCACCTGGGTCTGCACGGTCGCCACGTGCGTATTGACATAGTCTTCGGTCGCGCAGGCGCTAAGCGACAGCGCGGCGGACAGGGCGACACCGACAGTCATGAGCTTCGACATCTTATCTCTCGTCGATCCGTTGTTGATCGGACGGCCCCCCTTGCATCGCAGAGCCCGCCCGTCTTGGGTTATGCCGTCAAAAAGGGCCAAAACAGGGCCGTTCTCCGCCGCGGCCGAACATGGTTATCGCAACCCGATCGAGGTTGAAGGGACCGGCTTCGCGTCGCGCGCGAACCGTTCGTGCGAGAGGCGAAATCTTCGCCCATTGGCCGCGCGAAACGCCGGAATCCGGAGCGCGCACGATTTGCTCACGCCTCGGCGGTCGGCGCGCGGCGTTGATCAGATTGTGGGCATCGCCGCGAGAACTGGACCCCGGGTCGGATGGGGTTGCCGGCCGGCGCGGCGGCGTGCGCTGATGGCCTGGCAGGAACCAGGTGAGTCGTTTCGACAATGCGCCGTCGATTCAAGGGTTTTCGGGCTTCGGCCGGCATCGACGCGGGCGCCGGCCGTTCGACGCGCCGGCCCAAGGCGCGAACCCTCCTGCTCCGGATCATTGTCAGCACGAGGGGGAGATCATGGTGAGCCGCGAATTCCGGCTGCAGCTGAGGGGCTATGGCCTGACCACGGCCGAGATCCACTACCGCCTGCCCGATCATCCGGCGCTGCTGCAGCGTTATCTGTGGCAGGACTACGACCTGGCGCCCGACTTCCCGACGCTGCAGGGGTTTCTCGATTTCTGGCAGCGGGAACTCGAAGGGGCGTTGCACTCGGTGCGCGTCGCCCACCAGCGGCTGATCAAACCGTCCGAATGGCGCGCCGTGAACGGGATCATCAGCGTCCACTGACGCGGCGCCAGCGCCTCTGTTTGCTCGGCGGCGGCCGGTCAGGCTAGTTTCCGGTTCCGTTGGGGCGAGGAAACCGAAATGCGACCCACCCGCCGCCGGTTCGTCCAGTCGTCCGCCCTCGCCGTTCCCGCGCTCGCGCTCGCACGGCCCCTCGCGTTCGCGGCCGAGGCCGCCAGAGCCCCGGCAAGGAAAATGCGCATCCTGATTCTCGGCGGCACCGGATTCACCGGCCCGCACCAAGTCGATTACGCGCTGGCTCGCGGCCACACCGTCACCATCTTCAACCGCGGCAAGCAGGCCAATCCCTGGCTGGGCCGGGTCGAAGAACTGATCGGCGACCGCAACACCGGCGACCTGAAGGCGCTGGAAGGTCGCGATTGGGAGGTTTGTATCGACAATCCGACCACCGTGCCGTTCTGGGTGCGCGACGCCGGCCGGGTGCTGCACGGCAAGGTCGGCCAGTACATCTTCATCTCAACCGTCTCGGTCTATGCCTCCAACGCCACACCGTCCGATGAGAGCGCGGCGCTGGTGGCCTATACCGGCAAGGACGCCATGGCCGAGACGACCGAGACGGTGCAGGCCAGCAATCGTCGCCTTTATGGCCCGCTGAAGGCGGTCAGCGAGCAGGAGGCGGAGCGCCAGTTCCCCGGCGCAAGCACCGTCATTCGCCCTGGCCTGATCGTCGGGCCGGGCGACGACACCGACCGTTTCACCTATTGGCCCGTCCGCCTGGCGCGCGGCGGCGAGGTGCTGGCGCCCGGTGACGGCGGCGATCCGGTGCAGTTCATCGACGCCCGCGACCTGGCCGAATGGACCATCCGCATGGCCGAGACCCGCACGCTGGGCGTCTTCAACGCCACCGGCCCGGACCACCCGCTGACCATGCGCGGCATGCTGGCCGGCGTTGGCGCGGCGGTCGGCGGCGACGACCGGCTGGTCTGGGTCCCGACGACATTCCTCGATGCGCAGAACGTCTCGGCCTGGAGCGACCTGCCGGTCTGGGTTCCGGGCCAGGGCGACACCGCCGGCTTCGCCCGACGCAATATCGGCAAGGCCCTGGCCGCCGGCCTGACCTTCCGCCCACTGGCATCAACGTCGGTCGATACGCTGGCCTGGTTCCGCCGACAGCCGCCCGAGCGCCAGGCCAGGCTGAAGGCCGGCCTCACCCCCGAGCGGGAAGCGGCCCTGCTGACGATCTGGAAGGGTCAGGCGAAGGCCTGAACTTGGCCCGCCGCTGGCGTTAGTCGATATATTCGTCGGTCACCGCGCCATCCAGGTGGCGGACCCGCGCCTTGGCCAGCACGTCGGGCTCCATCAGCCGCGCATTGACGCCCACCTTCCGCCGCGCCGGATCGGCCGCGCTCCAATGGGTGACGCAGCCGCAGGTCGCACAGCGGTGGAAGACCGTGGTCCGCGGCCCCCACGAATAGAGGTCGGTCTCACCGGACGCCTGAACCTCCGCCGTCGGATAGTAGGCCCAGAGCACGCCGTAGCGGCGGCAGACCGAACAGTTGCAATCGGTCACTTCGGCTGGCGCGTTGTCGATCGCCAGACGAACGGCGCCGCAGTGGCAGGACGCTTCGATCAAGACTTCCTCCTTTTGCGGCGTGGCCTCGCCCCCGCGTGACATTGTAGCCGGCCTGCTCTATCCGAGGCGCGCCCTTTCCGCCCGGCCGGACCCCCATGACCGACGCAAGTCACGATCCCGAAGAACCCGGCTGGGCCACCGCCAAGACCCTGGCCGAGGCGCTGCCGTTTATCCAGATCTACGACCGCGAGACGGTGGTGATCAAATATGGCGGCCACGCCATGGGCGAGGAGACCGTGGCGCGCCAGTTCGCCGCCGACGCCGTGCTGCTCAAGCTGCTCGGCCTGCATCCGGTCGTCGTGCACGGCGGCGGCCCGCAGATCAGCGCCATGCTGGAGCGGGCCGGGGTCAGGTCCAGCTTCGTCGACGGCCTGCGGGTCACCGACGAGGCGACCATGGAGATCGCCGAAATGGTCCTGTCGGGCGCCATCAACAAGGAGATCGCCAACTCGATCACGCTCGCCGGCGCCGAGGCCGATGTGCGCGGCGTCGGCCTTTCCGGCAAGGACGCCCGGCTGATCACGGTGGAAAAGGCGACGCGGACGCGCAAGGACCCCGGCTCCAAGATGGAAGAGGTGGTCGATCTGGGCTTCGTCGGCCAGCCGACCCGCGTCGACCCCAAGCTTCTGGAAGCGCTGATCTACGCCGACCAGGACTATATTCCCGTGGTCGCCCCGATCGGCACCTCGGCCCAGGGCCAGACCTACAATATCAACGCCGACACCGTCGCCGGCGCCCTGGCCAGCGCGCTGAAGGCCAAGCGCATGCTGCTGCTCACCGACGTCAAGGGCGTCCTCGACGCCGACGGCAAGCTGATCGAGATGATGACCGTCGCCGAGGCGCGCGCGGCCATCGAGACCGGCGTCGTCAGCGGCGGCATGATCCCCAAGCTGGAAACCGCCATCGCCGCCGTCGAGGGACGTGTCGAGGGGGTGGTGATCCTCGATGGACGGCGGCCGCACGCCATGCTGATGGAGCTCTTCACCCCGCATGGCCACGGCACGCTGATCTACGATCCGTCCAGTGTCCGCAGCGCCCAGGCCAAGGCGATCGAGCGCCGCCGCGCCACCGCCCGTCAGCGGATCTGATGGCCCCAAACCACAGCGAGGCCCCTGCGGACCTGCGGCAGATCTCGGTCTGGCTGTTCGATCTCGACAACACCCTCTATCCGATCGGCAACGCTTTCATGCGCCTGATCGAGGCGCGGATGACGGTGTTCGTGGCTCGCGAGCTGAACCTGCCGCGCGATGAGGCCTGGG
>DASYAQ010000091.1:0-7189 GCA_036501225.1 Caulobacteraceae bacterium
CGTCGGCGAGGCCGCCCTGCTGGCCGGGCTGATGAAGGGGCCGTCGCGCTACAGCCCGGTCTCGGCCACCGACCGGGCCGAGCGGCGGGCCACCATCGTGCTCGACAAGATGGTGGAGACCAAGGCGATCACGCCGGCCCAGCGCGACCAGGCCTTCCAGCAACCGGTGCGCGTCTCGGTCAACATGCCGAACCAGAACGCCCAGTATTTCGTCGATTTCATCGACCAGCAGGTGCGCGACCTGGTTGGCCAGCCGCAGGAGGACCTCGTGGTCGAGACCACGCTCGACCTGCCCACCCAGGCCAATGCCGAGACCGCGGTGCACACCGTGCTCGACGGCTCCGGAAAGGCGCGCGGCGTGCAACAGGCCGCCCTGGTCGCCCTCGACGGCCAGGGGCGCATCCGCGCCTATGTCGGCGGCACCGACTATGGCGCCAGCCAGTACGACCGCGCCAGCCTGGCCCAGCGCCAGGCCGGCTCGTCGTTCAAGCCCTTCGTCTATCTGACCGCCATGGAGGCCGGCCACACGCCACAGGAGATGACGGTCGACGAGCCGGTGACCATCGGCAACTGGACCCCGCACGATTTCGAGCCGCGCTTTCTGGGCCCGATCACGCTGGAGACGGCGTTGGCCCAGTCGATCAACACGGTGGCCGCGCGGCTGGCCAGCCAGATCGGCGCCGCCAATGTGGCCAGGACCGCACACCGGCTGGGCATCGTCTCGCCGATCCAGACCGCGCCGTCCATGGCCCTGGGCGCCGTGGAGGTGACGCCGATCGAGATGGCCCAGGCCTATTCCGCCTTTTCCAACGGCGGCTATCTGACCCGGGCCTATGGGATCGAGCGCATCCGCACCGCCTCTGGCAAGGTGCTCTACGACCACAATCTGAGCCCCGGCCCGCGGGTATCGGTGATCGGCCAGCCGCCCCTGTCGGAAATGATCGAGATGATGCGCCAGGTGCTGGTCTCCGGCACCGGAACCCGGGCCGCCGTCAAGGGCTTCGACCTGGCCGGCAAGACCGGCACCACCAGCGACTTTCGTGACGCCTGGTTCATCGGCTTCACCGGCGGCTTCACCGCCGCGGTCTGGACCGGGCGCGACGACGACACGCCGATGCGCGGCGTCACCGGCGGCACGGTCCCGGCGGAGATCTGGCGCGCCTTCATGGCCGCGAGCCTGCCCAGATTGAATGTGCAGCGGATTCCCGGCGGGCCGGCCCCCGCCGCGCCACCGCCCGATACGATCGGCGACCTCATAACCGGCGCCGCCGGCGACCAGAGCGGCGCGCCGCCGCCCAGCAGTCCGCCGCCGGCCGCCGCTCCGCCCGCGCCGCCCCTGGGGCCGCCGCCGGGCTAGATCACTAAGAGTTAGAGCGGGTTGCGGGCGGAAAACCGCTTCGCACTTTTCCGCGGGCCCGCTCTAGGCTCGACCGACCGCGTGCAGGCGCGCGCCGTGGGTGCGCAGCCAGGCGCGGTGCGGCCGCTCGTCCCCGATCAGGTCATGCACCACCGCCCAGAAGCGCGGTGAATGGTTGGCCTCGATCAGATGGGCGCATTCGTGGGCGCAGACATAGTCGAGCACCATTGGCGGCGAGAGCAGCAGCCGCCAGGAATAGCGGATGCGCCCGACCTCGACCGCGGCGCCGAAGCCGCGCGAGCGCGGCGGGCTGCACGAGCCCCAACGCCCGCGCGCATCGGTGACCGCGATCACCGGCATGGGCCGGTCCAGCGCGGCGGCGTGAACCTCGGTGCGCTCGAGCAGTCGGCGGCGCGCCTCGGCCTTCAGCGCCCGCAGCACGGCGCGGGAAAAGGCCTCGCCCTCGCCGAGAGCCGAGAGGCTGAGCGGGACGCCGTCCGTAGCCGGCCGCCACTGGGATCGTCCGGGCGCGGAAACCAGCCGGCAGGGCTGGCCAAGCACCTCGATCAGGCTTCCCGGCGCAAATGGCGCGGCCTTCGGCAGTTCGGCCAGACGGGCGGCGATCCAGCTTCGGCGGGAAGCGGCGAACGCCGCCGCCTCGGCCAGCCGGCGCGGGCTGGGAGCGGTGGCGACGATCTCGCCGCGCGCCGCATCCAGGCGCAGGCTGACCCGTCTGGCCCGGCCGCTGACCTTCAGGCGCACGGCCGCGCCGCCGATGTCGATACGGTCGCCGTCCAGGTAGCGTTTCTGGCTGAAGAGGCCCACGGCCGATCAGAGTGGCGGCGAATCAGCCCACCGGCAACCGGGCCTTGCGCGGCTTGGCGGCGGGTTGCGCCGCCGGCTCCGCGCCGGCCTCGATGCGGCGGATGAAGTCGCGCACCCGCGGATAGATGCCTTCGCGGAAGCGGCGGCCGTTGAAGACGCCATAGTGGCCGACCTGGGGTTGGACATAGTCCTCGTGCATGGCTTCGGACACGCCGGGCGTCAGCCCATGCGCGGCCTGGGTCTGGCCGATGCCCGAAATGTCGTCGAACTCGCCCTCGACGGTCATGATGCCGATGTCGGTGATCAGCTCCGGCCGCACCAACCGGCCGTCGTGCTCGAGTTCGCCCTTGGGCAGCAGGTAGCGCTGGAAGACGATCTCGACCGTCTGCAGGTAGAATTCCTCGGTCAGGTCGAGCACCGACAGATATTCGTCATAGAATTCGCGGTGCTTGTCGGCGCCGTCGCCGTCGCCCTTCACCAGATCGTCGAAATAGCGCTGATGCGCCTCCTGGTGGCGCGCCAGGTTGAGCTGCATGAAGCTGTAGAGCTGCACAAAGCCCGGATAGACCCGCCGCAGCATGCCCGGATAGGGCGGCGGCACCGTATAGATCATCTGGCGCTGGAACCAGGTGAAGGGCCGCTCCTCGGCCAGCTTGTTGGTCACGGTGGGCGACAGGCGCGCATCGATCGGCGACCCCATGAAGGTCAGGCTGGCCGGGCGGTTGGGCTCCTCGTCCTCGGCCATCAGGGCGGCGGCGGCCAGCACCGGCGGCCCGGGCTGGCAGACCGCCAGCACATGCGGGCGCCCGCCAAGAGCGCGGATCATCTCGCGCACGTGGTCGACATAGTCGTGGAAGTCGAAGCGGCCTTCCAGCATCGGCACGTCGCGGGCGTTCGACCAATCGGTCACATAGACTTCGTGGTCCTGCAGAAAGGCCTGCACCGTGCCGCGCAACAGGGTGGCGTGGTGGCCCGACAGCGGCGCGACGATGAGGATCGCCGGCTCCAGGCCCTTGCGCCCGGCGCGACGCAGGTCGGCGGTGTCGCGGGCGAAATGCAGCAGCTTCACCCAGGGCGATTTCCACACCTCGACCGCCCGCACCTTTACCGGCGTGTCGTCTATGGTGACGCTGTCGATGTTCCAGGCCGGCTTGCCGTAGCGGCGGGTGATGTTGGCGAACAGATCGGCGCCGGCGAAAAGCTTGCGCCCCATGTCGGTGTCGGCGGCCGGATTGAGCGGCGAACGCCAGAAGTCCCGCGCCCCGCGCGCCATCAGTCGCATGGGGGTCGAAGCGTAGTAGGCGGCTTCGTGCATGGCGTAGAGCATCTGTCGATCCTTGCGCGCCTGGCGCATTGTGCAGTGCAGCGTATCACGCAGACCGTGAATGGAGTGCGTTCGATCAAGGCGACTTAGCGGAGGTCTAAGCCGATCCGCCGTTCATTGCCTTGAGGATGGCCTGTCTGGTCTGGTCCGGGGTCAAGCCGGCGCTGATGACGCTGTCGTAAGCGCCGTTCGGGTTCATCAGATATATGGCTGACGAGTGGTTTACGGAATAGTCCGGGCCAGTTCCCTGCTTCTGAAAATAGACCCCGTAGGCGCGGGTGACGGCGGCGACCTGGTCGGTCGTGCCGGTCAGGCCGATGGCGCCCTTGGGAAAGGAGTCGCTGGAGAGATAGGCCTTGAGTTGGGATGGCGTGTCGCGCGCCGGATCGACGGTGACGAAGACGACCTGGAAGTCCTTGGCCCGCGCGCCCAGACCCTGCTGCGCGGTCGCCAGGGTCTGCAGGGTGGTCGGGCAGACGTCTGGGCAATAGGTGTAGCCGAAGAAGACGGCGCTCCACTTGCCCTTCAGTATCCGCTGATCGACGCTGTGGCCGCTCTGGTCGGTCAGCTGGAACGGGCCGCCGATGGCGACCGCGCCGCTCGGCGGGGTCGGCGCGAAAGGCCGCCAGACCAGGAACAGGATCAGGCCCAGAGCCGCCAGCCCGACAAGTATCCAAGCCGCGCGTCGCAGTGTCATGGCTCTCCTCGGGTTTGGCCTGCTAGACTGGCGGGCGTGAAACCGTTCACGCGTCCGCCATGGTGGCCGGCCGCCCTGGATAGGCCGCTCGTCCTGTCCGGGCAAGCCGACGGGCTGTTCGACGACGGCTTGCCGACGCACGGGCGGCTGGGCGCCGGCGTGCTGATCGGCCTGCGCTGGCTGACTCTGGGCGCGGAACTGGCCGCGGTGCTGGCCGCCGGTCTCTGGCTTGGCCTGCGCGGACCGCTGGCGGCCTGCCTCGGCGTGATCGCGGCGGCGGCCGGGGTCAATCTGATCCTGGCCCTGGCGGTCCAGGCCAGGCGCGCGACCGGCGAATGGGCGCTGGCCCTGCAGCTCGGCTTCGATATCGTCCAGATGTCGGCGATCCTGGCCCTGACCGGCGGCATATTGAACCCCTTCTGCCTGTTGCTGATCGCACCGGTGACCCTGGCGGCGGCCAGCCTGCGCGGCCGCTTCGCCTTCCTGGTCGGCGGCCTGGCGGCGGCGGCCCTGATCGTCATGAGCCTCTGGTCGCTGGCGCCGCCCTGGCCGTCCTTCGCGCCGGCGACCACGCCGCTGCTCTTTCGCCTGGCCATCGCCGCGGCCACGCTGACCGGCATCGCGCTCACCGCCGGCTATGCCTGGCGCGCGGCGGCGGAGGCCGCGCGCATGGAGCTGGCGCTGAACATGACGCAGAGGGTGCTGGCGCGCGAGCAGCGGCTGTCGGCCCTTGGCGGCCTGGCGGCGGCGGCCGCGCACGAGCTGGGCACGCCGCTGGCCACCATCGCCGTGGTCGCCAAGGAGATGGCCCGCCAGGCGCCGCCGCACGGCCCCTTGCGCGAGGACGCCGACCTGCTGGTCTCCCAGGCGGAACGTTGCCGCGAAATCCTCACCCGGCTCACGGAGGAGCCGGAGACCGACGACGCCGTGCACGCCCGCATGACCCTGCTGCAGTTCGCCAACGAAGCCATCGAGCCGCATCTGGGCGCCGGTATCCGGGTTGAGGCGGTGGTCGCCGGCCCGCCCGGCGCGCGGCCGCCGGAGATCCGCCGCATGCCCGAAGTGCTGCACGCCATGACCTCCTTCGTCGAAAACGCGGTCGACTTCGCCAAATCCGAAGTGCTGGTCAGCGTGCGGTTCGACGAGGCGATGGTCGGCGTCGAGGTGCGCGACGACGGTCCGGGCTTCTCGACCGACATTCTCGCCAAGCTGGGCCAGCCCTATGTGACCAGCCGGCCGGGCGCGGAAGGCTCGCGTTCGGGGCATATCGGCATGGGGTTGGGATTCTTCATCGCCAAGACGCTTCTGGAACGAACAGGCTCACAAGTGGATTTCCATAACGCACGTCATGGTGGCGGCGCGATTATCGCGGCGCGCTGGCCGCGTGCGGCCATCGAGGCGCCGCCGGCGCCCGGAGGTTTCGAACTCGGCGTCTTCGATCCGCCACCGGCTGTGGAAGCAGGACGAAATGGGACTTGAAGCTTGGCCAAAGTCGGCGACAACATGTCGCAGGGCCGACGCGCCTCGCGACCGGCCCGCTTTGGTGAGGGATCGTCATGCAGGACTTGGCTAACGCGGTTGCGGGGCTCGCCGACAAGAGCCTGCTCTTGCTCGACGACGACGCGCCGTTTCGCGTGCGGCTGGGACGGGCGCTGGAGTCGCGGGGGTTCGAACCGGTGCTGGTGGCGTCGATCGCCGAGGCCATCGCCGCCATCAAGGCCAAGGCGCCGGCCTTCGCCGTGCTCGACATGCGGCTGGAGGACGGCAATGGCCTGCAGGTGGTGGAGGCCATCCAGGCGGCGCGGCCGGACGCGCGGGTGATCATGCTGACCGGCTATGGCGCCATCGCCACCGCGGTCGCCGCGGTCAAGGCCGGCGCGGTCGACTATCTCTCCAAGCCCGCCGACGCCGACGACGTGCTGCGCGCCTTGCTAGCACGCCATCACGAGGCGCCCGCCCCGCCGGAAAACCCGATGTCGGCCGACCGTGTGCGCTGGGAGCACATCCAGCGCGTCTATGAACTCTGCGGCCACAATGTCTCGGAAACCGCTCGGCGGCTGAGCTTGCACCGGCGCACCCTGCAGCGTATCCTGGCCAAGCGGGCGCCGCGCTGATTAGCGTCCGGGACGGCAGGTTGCCGCCACGACGCTGTCAGCAGACCGGGCTCAGACTTCGCTGAACCGGCGAGGAAGGACTCGAGCGACGTGATCACCCTCTATCACTGCCCCAATTCGCGCTCGAACGCGGCGCTCTACCTTTTGGAGGAGTTGGGCCAGCCCTATGAGATCGTCATTACCGATGTCCGCGCCGGCGACGGCCAGACTCCGGAATATCTGGCGATCAATCCGATGGGAAAGGTGCCGGCGATCCGCGACGGCGACGAGGTGGTCAGCGAGATGGGGGCCATCAGCGTCTATCTCGGCGACAAATATCCGCAGGCGAACCTGGCGCCGCCGATCGGCGACCCGCGCCGCGGCGCCTATCTGCGCTGGCTTTTCTTCAACGCGAGCCTCGATACCGTGCTGGTGGAGAAGATGTTCGGCCGCGCGCCGATGGCGGCGCAGAGCGCCGGCTATGGCGACTATGAGCGGGTCACCCGCATGCTCAGGCTCGGGCTGGAGGCGGGTCCCTGGCTGCTCGGCGAGCAGTTCACCACCGCCGATATCTGCGTCGGCGCCGGTGTGCCCTGGGCGTTCGCCAACGGGAGCTTGCCGCGCGAATCGCCGTTGAAGGAATACGCCGCGAGGATCGAGGCCCGGCCGGCCTACCAGCGCGCCGCCGCCCGCTGGGGACTGGCGAACCCTTAGGTCTCAGGGCACTGGATGGTCTTGGCGTTGGCGGGAAACCGCGCCAGCCAGGCGGACTCGAAGTCCTGGCGAAAGCGGATCAGGCCGTCGTCGACGGTCACCGCGCGGAAGGCATAGGCCGGGCTGGGCCGGCCGTGGCTGGGTTTGTCGAAATAGATCTCGACCATCGGCTTGTCGCC
>DASYAQ010000092.1:0-3693 GCA_036501225.1 Caulobacteraceae bacterium
GTCATCGGTCGGGCCCACCCTGCCCGTGCGGCCGACGGACTCGACCGCCTCCAGCCCGCGCAAGGTGGCCTCATCCTCGGGCGTGTTGGCGACAAACCGATGACCGGCCGCGTCGCGGCCGATGACGATGCCGCGGCCGTAACCCTCGCGACGATGCACGACGGTGTAAGTCTCGATGGTGGCGGCGCCGGTCGGATGCTCGACGATGGGCGGATGCGGCAGGGCGTCGATCTCGACCTGGATCACATGCGGATCCTGGCGTTGCCAGGCGCCCTCGACCGGATCGGTGGAATAGACCCCGACCGCCTGCTTGGTCAGGAACCAGCCGTTGGCGGTGACCAGCCCCCTGGTTCCGCGCGTCTCGCGCAGCTTGCGCATCATCACCGCGACCGAGTGCATGGCGTAGTTGTTGCCCGGCCCGCCGGCGTAAGGCAGGCCGCCGGTGACGGTGAAGCCGCGGGGGTCGTCGAGGCTCAGGCCCAGTTCGGTGGCGGCGACTTCGACGGCGACCGGGAAGCAGGAATAGAGGTCGATATAGTCGATCTCGCCTAAGGCCACGCCGGCCATGTCCAGGGCCTGGCGGCCGGTCAGCCGGATGGCCGGGCTGGAATAGTAGTTCTGCCGCTCCAGCGGGTACCAGAGGTCGGCGGCGTCGGCGCAGCCATTCAGGAAGACGAAGCGGTCTTCCGGAACCCCGAGCTCCCTCGCCTTTTTGACACTGGCGATCAGCACGCCGGCCGACTGGTCGACGTCCATGATGGCGTTGAGATACTTCGGATAGGGAAACCCGATCATCCGGTTTTTGTCATTGACCGTGACCAGTTCCTCGGCGCTGCGCTCGGTTGGGAACCAGGCCTCGGGATTGGCGGCGGCGACCTTGGTGAACGGCGCGAACAACTCGCCCAGCTGGCGCTGATGCGCGGCGAGACCGTGGCCCTGGTGGGCGCGGAAGGCGTTTTCGAACAGCGGGTAGGTGCTGATCGGCGCGTTCAGCCAGTGGGCGGCTTCCCGCGGCGTGACGCCGGGCCGGCCGTCACCGAAGCGCTCGGGTTCGGGCGCGTCCGGATCGGCCTCGAAGTCGGCGAAGTCGGACTGCGCCGCCAGCCGTTTGCGCAGCGAGCCCAGGAACTCCGCGCCGCCGGCGAGCGCGAAGTCGCTCTCGCCGGCGGCGATGCGGGCGCAAAGCGCATTGATCAGCTGCTGGGGAGTATTGCCGCCCATATGGGTATAGGGCGCATAGCGCGGCTTGGCGCCGAGCGCCCTGGCCAGCGCCAGCGGCGGGTTCTTCAGCCTGGGGAACGGCAGCCGCTGCAGCGCGCCGCCAGCATCGACCGTGAACCCGACCACCGCCAGCGTGTCCAGACCCGCCAGCCCGGCCGCGTCCAGCCCGGCGTCGGCGGCGGCGCGTTCGGCCGCGATCTTGATCATCTTGAGCGGCGACGGCGAAGCTTCGCTCGCGCCGCGATAGGTGAATTGGCCCGCGCCGATCAGCACCGGCGTCTCATCGCGCATCGCAAACCCTTTGATCAGCGCCTTTTCAGCGTTTTACGGCCGCCGGGGCGCACCACAAGCGCTTTCGTGAAATGGTCAGGAATTGGGCGTCGGCGCCTTGAATTCGGGCGCCCGCTCGCGTAGGGGCGACCAGCGGACGCGTCGCCCCGTCATCCCCTTGTGGTCGGACGACCAGCCGTGTTGCTAGCCAACGACCTGGGCGGCGCCCGCGCCGAGCTTTATCCGTCATCAGAAACGCCGCCGATGAAGAAAATCGAAGCCATCATCAAACCGTTCAAACTCGACGAGGTGAAGGAGGCGCTGCAGGAGCTGGGCGTCCAGGGCATGACCGTGCTGGAGGCCAAGGGTTATGGGCGCCAGAAGGGCCATACCGAACTCTATCGCGGCGCCGAGTACGTCGTGGACTTCCTGCCGAAGATCAAGGTCGAGGTGGTGATCGCCGACGATCAGCTCCAGGCCGCGCTCGAGGTCATCCAGACCGCGGCCCGCACCGGCCGCATCGGGGACGGCAAGATCTTCGTCTCGGACATCACCGAGGTCGTGCGCATCAGAACGGGTGAAAGCGGCGCGGCGGCCATCTAACCGACATCAAACGAACCTGTTGAGGGGATCAGAGAAGACCATGGCGAACTACAAGGATATCCTGAACGAAATCAAAGAGAAGGACGTCAAATATGTCGACGTCCGCTTCACCGACATGCGCGGCCAGATGCAGCATGTCACCTTCGACATCGACATGGTCGACGAGGATTTCCTCACCGACGGCACCATGTTCGACGGCTCGTCCATCGCCGGCTGGAAGGCGATCAACGAGTCGGACATGAAGCTGCGGCCTGACCTCGACTCGGCGCGCATCGACCCCTTCTACCAGCAGACGACGCTCTTTATGTTCTGCGACGTCCTGAACCCGGACACCAACACCCCTTACAACCGTGACCCGCGCTCCATCGCCAAGACGGCGTTGAACCATGTCAAGGCCGCCGGCGTCGGCGACACGGTGTTCTTCGGCCCCGAGGCCGAGTTCTTCATCTTCGACGACGTGCGCTGGTCAACCGCGCCCCATTCGACCGGCTATTCGTTCGATTCCACCGAATTGCCGGTCAACGGCGCCAAGGAATACGAAGAAGGCAATATGGGCCACCGCCCGGGGCCGAAGGGCGGCTATTTCCCGGTCAACCCGATCGATTCGGCGCAGGATCTGCGCGGCGAGATGCTCGGGGTCATGGGCGAACTCGGCATGCAGCCGGAAAAGCACCACCACGAAGTGGCGCCCGCCCAGCACGAACTCGGCCTGAAGTTCGCCGAACTGATCACCATGGGCGACCGGCTGCAGCTCTATAAGTACGTCATCCACAATGTGGCGGCGGCCTACGGCAAGACGGCCACCTTCATGGCCAAGCCGATGTTCGCCGACAACGGCTCGGGCATGCACGTGCACCAGTCGATCTGGAAGGGCGGCAAGCCGTCGTTCGCCGGCGACAAATATGCCGGGCTTTCCGACATGTGCCTGCATTACATCGCCGGCGTCATCAAGCACGCCAAGGCGATCAACGCCTTCACCAACTCGACCACCAACAGCTACAAGCGCCTGGTGCCGGGCTACGAAGCGCCGGTGAAGCTGGCCTATTCCGCCCGCAACCGTTCGGCCTCGATCCGCATCCCGCACGTGGACAGCCCGAAGGGCAAGCGGATCGAAGTCCGCTTCCCCGATCCCATGGGCAACCCCTATCTGGGCTTCACCGCCATGCTGATGGCCGGCCTCGACGGCATCGAAAACAAGCTCGATCCGGGCGGCCCGGCCGACAAGAACCTCTACGACCTGCCGCCGCGCGAGCAGAAGAAGATCCCCGAGGTCTGCGGCTCGCTGCGCGAAGCCCTCGAGAGCCTCGACAAGGATCGCGCCTTCCTGAAGAAGGGCGGCGTCATGAACGACGACTTCATCGACGCCTATATCGAGCTGAAGATGGAAGAGGTGATGCGGCTGCAACTGCACCCTCACCCCGTCGAATTCGACATGTACTACAAGTGCTGATCTCTCCTCACTGAGATGAGACCCTGGGGCCGCGGGCGTTACGTCCGCGGCCCTCTTATGTGTGGGTCTCGCCTGCGCGCAGCAAAAACACCTGTGTGCCCCGGGCCCGGCTCCGCGGCCGGTTCAGAATGAAGCTTGTTGGCGACGGC
>DASYAQ010000093.1:0-6380 GCA_036501225.1 Caulobacteraceae bacterium
GCGTCGGCGCCCATGGTCTCGGCCAGATAGCGGCGCACCCGCACGATGGTCAGCGCGTGCATCTCGGCGGCGATGTGCTGGCCGAAGGCGCGCGCCTGGGCCCGGATCACCGGATCGGCGGGCAGCAGCGGCGGGTCCGGACAGGTCTCCTCGAGCCATTCCAGGATCGCGCCGGACTGGGCGATGACGCGGCCGTCGACCTCGAGCGCCGGCATCAGCCCTTGCGGATTGATCTCGAGATAGCGATCGCCGAGGGCGACAGCCGAGACGTAGTCGTAGCCGACGCCCTTCAGATTGAGCGCGATGCGCACCCGCTCGCCGGCGGAGTTGCGATGATAGGTATAGAGGGTCGGCCGGCTCAATCTTCCCAGCCCTCCGTGAAGGCAAACCGCTCGGCCCAGAAGTCGGCCAGCCTCGGCTCGGCGTCGACGCGGCGGACGATTTCCGCCATGCGCGGCGCGGCGGCATAGAAGGCCGCTCGGCGCGGCGACCAGCGCGAGACCACCGTGACATAGAGGTCGAGCACGCTGAGTTCGTCGCCGAGGATGTATTGGCCGGGGTTGATCTGATCGTCCATAGCGCGCCAGCACTGGCTGCGGCGCTCGGCGATGCGCCGCAGCACGAGCGGGGCCTGCGCCGGGTCCGACACCAGCCGCAGCGGGTCGTTGCGCACCCAGGCCAGGGCGTAGATGGCCGAGGAGACGAACATCATCCAGCGCAGATAGGCCGCGCGCCGCCGGTGCAGCGGCGCCGGGGCCAGCCGACCCTCGGGATAACGATCGGCCAGCCAGATCAGCATGGCGGCGCTTTCGGTCATCACCTCGCCGCCGGGAAGCACCAGGGTCGGGATCTGGCGCAAGGGGTTGACCGGGCCGGTGATGTCGTAGCGGTCGGGCCCTTCGCCATCGACCAGATCATAGGGCAGGTCGAGCAGCGTCAGCGCCGCCTCGATGGGCACCGATCCCGTCGCCGCCGCACCGTAGATCGTGATTGGTTTGTCCACAGGGCTAACCCTATCTTGTGAATTGTGCTATAAAACCTACCAGATGTTGTGGCGGGAACCGTCCGTCCTGCTAGCCTGAACCCGAGCCTAGTCCGCAATCCGATTCGAAGCGTGGTCGCCATGTCGAACATCCGCAGTCTCCCCGGTCTTCTCACCCCCTCGGCGGCCTACAAGCCGTTCCGCTATCCGTGGGCCTACGACTTCTGGAAGCGCCAGCAGCAGGTGCACTGGATGCCCGAGGAGATCCCGCTGGGCGAGGACTGCAAGGACTGGGCGGGCAAGCTGGACGACAGCGAGCGCAACCTGCTCACCCAGATCTTCCGCTTCTTCACCCAGTCCGACATCGAGGTCGCCGACAATTACATGGAGCGGTTCGGGCGGGTGTTCAAACCGACCGAGGTGAAGATGATGCTGGCCTCGTTCGCCAATATGGAGACCGTCCATATCGCGGCCTATGCGCTCTTGCTCGAGACCATCGGCATGCCGGAAAGCGAGTTCGCCGCCTTCCTCGAATACGACGCCATGCGCGCCAAGCACGACTACATGCAGACCTTCGACGTCAACTCCAACGCCGACATCGCCCGCACGCTGGCCATGTTCGGCGGCTTTACCGAGGGCCTGCAACTCTTTGCCTCCTTCGCCATGCTGATGAACTTCCCGCGCTTCAACAAGATGAAGGGCATGGGCCAGATCGTCTCCTGGAGCGTGCGCGACGAGAGCCTGCACTGCGAAGGCATGGTGAAAACCTATCTCGCCTTCAAGAAGGAGACCGGCTGCGTCACCAAGGCCGTGGCCGACGACATCGTCGACTGCTGCAAGACCGTGGTCGGCATGGAGGACCGCTTCATCGACCTGGCCTTCGAGATGGGCCCGGTGCAGGGGATGAGCCCGGACGACATCAAGCAATATATCCGCTTCATCGCCGACTGGCGCCTGCGCCAGCTCGAACTGCCCGAGGTGTATGGGGTGAAAGAAAACCCGCTGCCCTGGCTGCAGGTGCTGCTGTCGGGCGTCGAGCACGCCAACTTCTTCGAGGCTCGCGCCACCGAGTATTCCAAGGCCGCCACCACCGGCCGCTGGGATGGCAATGATGGGGTCTGGTCGGAGTTCGACCGGCTGATCGCCCGCCGCGCCGAGACCGGCGTTCCCGCCGCCTGAGAACGGGCTTGCGTCCTCGCATTCGTCACATTGGGCGGGTAACAGGGGGCCATGGAAGCCCGAATCGTCAGTCTTGAAGGCGTCGACAATTTCCGCGACTTCGGCGGCTACGCCACCGCCGCCGGGCGCGCGATCCGCCCAGGGCGGCTCTATCGCTCGGCCCACCACGGCCAGGCCACCGATGCCGACCTGGCCGCCATCGCCGCCCTGGGCATCGGCGTCATCGTCGATCTGCGGCGCGGCGAGGAACGCCAGCGCACCCCGTCGCGCCGGCACGAGGGTTTTGCCGCCAAACTGATCGAGAACGACGGCAACGAGGCCAGTTCCGACCCGTTCATCGAGTTCATCCGCACCTCAGACGTCAGCGAAGGCGCCTTCCGCGACTACATGCTCGGCTATTATCGCGGCGCGCCGTTCGACGAGCGTCATCTGGATCTCTTCTCCCGCTATTTCCGGGCGTTGGCTGAGGACGACGGCGCTGTCCTGATCCACTGCACGGCGGGCAAGGATCGCACCGGCCTGCTGGCCGCGCTCACCCATCACATCGCCGGCGTGCACCGCGACGACATCTTCGACGACTATCTGCTGACCAACAGCGTCGCCTCGTTCGAGCGCCGCCTGCCGGCCGTGGCCCGAATGATCGTCGAAGTCTCCGGCCGCACTCCCACAGACGCCGCCGTGCGCACCGCCGTCTCGGTCGACGCCGCCTATCTGGAGCGGGCGTTCGAGGTGATCGAGGCGCGCAGCGGCTCGATCGACGCCTATCTCGAAGACGCGCTGGGGGTCGACGCGGCCCTGCGCGCGCGGGTCGAGGCGCGGCTGGTCGGTTAAGCCCGAAATTTCGCCGGTTTTAACGTCTGTCGTCCACTTTCGGCGGCGATGACCCATGTCGCGCCCAGGCCCTGGTCCGCTCCGCTCGTAGCCGCCCTGCGCGAGGCGCCGTGGCTGACGCGTGAGCGCGCGCTGGCCTATGGCCGCATCCTGCTGGCGATGAGCCTGGCCGCCGGAGTGATCTGGACGGTCTTGGCTCATGACGGCCTCGACCGGATGGGCAAGCCGCTCGGAACCGACTACGCCAGCTTCTGGACCGCCTCGAAACTGGCGCTCGGCGGCCATCCCCTTCAGGTCTACGACCTCACCGCCCATCACGCCGAGCAGACCCGGCTGTTCGGCCGCGACGTCGGCTATGCCGCCTTCTTCTACCCGCCGATCTACCTGCTGATCTGCCTGCCGCTGGCGCTGCTGCCCTATTTCGCCTCGCTGGCGGTCTGGCTGGGGGTGACGGGCCTGGCCTATTGGCGGGTGGTGCGCGCCTGGCTGGGCGAGCGCTTCGGCGCCTTGCCGATCTTCGCCTTTCCGGCGGTGCTGGTGAATATCGGCCATGGGCAGAACGGCTTTTTGACCACGGCCCTGTTCGGCGGCGGGGCGCTGATGCTGGACCGCCGGCCGATCGTGGCCGGCATGCTGTTCGGCTGCATGGCCTACAAGCCCCAGCTCGGCCTGGTGATTCCGCTGGCCCTGATCGCCGCCGGCCGCTGGAAGACCATCGCCGCGGCGGCGGCTACGGTTCTGGTCCTGGCCGGCCTGTCGGTGGCGCTGTTCGGGCTCGACGCCTGGCGCGACTTCCTGGCGGTCTCGCCGGTCGCCAAGGCCGCGCTGGAGCAGGACCTGGTCGGCTACGCCAAGATGCAGAGCACATTCGCGGGCGTGCGCCTGTTGCACGGCGGCCTCGGCCTCGCCTACGCGATGCAGATCGCCGTGGCGCTGGCCGCCTGCGCCGGCCTGGTCGCGTTGCAGCGACGCGCCTTCCGCGGCGCGGCGGAAGGCCCGGCCATGGCGGCCGCGGCCCTGCTGGCCAGCCCCTTCCTGCTCGATTACGACCTTTTGCTGCTGGCCCTTCCCCTGGCGTGGATGGCGCGTGAGGGGCTGCGCACCGGGTTCCGGTCCTGG
Source organism: Caulobacteraceae bacterium (assembly GCA_036501225.1). Classification (GTDB taxonomy): domain Bacteria; phylum Pseudomonadota; class Alphaproteobacteria; order Caulobacterales; family Caulobacteraceae; genus Poindextera. Next base: position 4,112 of record DASYAQ010000093.1, read on the forward strand.
GAGAAGCTCGCCCTGGCGGCCGCCTTCGTCCTGCCGTTGATGTCGCGGCCCCTGGCTTCGACTGTCGGTTTGCCGCTCGCCCCGCTCGTGATCGGCGCGGTCTTCGTCCTGGTGCTGCGCCGGGGCCTCGAGCCGGCGGACACGGCCGCCGAGCCATCCGCCGGGCTTTTCAGGCTGACAAGCGCCTGAAACCCTCTAGGCTCGCGATCCATCCGGGCCGCGACATCAACGACGGTCCAAGGGGGTGACGCGTTGAGCGAACTGATCAACGAGGCCGACCTGAGGCCCGCGATCGATTCGGGCTCGCGTGCGGGCAAGCTCAGCCTCGGCGGCGCCGCCTGGTCGATCTTCGAGGGCGGCCGCGACCCCTATGTGATCCTGATCACCATCTACATCTTCATGCCCTATTTCGCCGCCGTGGTGGTCGGCGACCCGGTGAAGGGGCAGGAGGCGGTGGCCTCCTACGGCCAGTATTCCGGCTGGATCGTCATGGCCACGGCGCCTTTTCTCGGCGCGGCCATCGACCGGTTGGGCCGGCGCAAGGGCTGGCTCGGCCTGGCGGTCGGGCTGATGGCGCCGCTGATCTGGTCATTGTGGTTCACGACGCCGGATCACAAGGGGCTGTCGGTCGGCGCGGTGATCGCCATCGCCACCGTCATCGCGGTTTTGTTCTCCTATTCCGAAGTGCTGCACAATTCGATGCTGGTGCGCGCCGCCGGCATGGGCGCGGCGCACAAGGCCTCGTCCCTGGCCCTGGCGCTGGGCAACAGCTTCGCGCTGGCGGCGCTGACCTTCGTGGCCTGGGCCTTCGCCCTGCCCGGCCACGTCGCCTGGGCCTGGGTCCCCAAGGCGCCGCTGTTCGGGCTCAACCCGGCCATGCACGAGACCGACCGCATCGTCGCGCCGATCGCGGCGACCCTGCTGGCTCTGGGTTCCATCCCGCTCTTCCTGTTCACGCCGGACGCCGAGCGCACCAGCACCTCGGTCTTCACCGCGCTGTCGACCGGGTTCAAGGATGTGATCGCCATGGTCGCGGCCATGCGCAACTACCGCGACGCCGCCATCTATCTGGTCTCGCGCATGTTCTATGTCGACGGCATGACCGCGGTGCTGCTGTTCACCGGCGTCTACGCCACCGGCGTTATGCACTGGGGCGCGTTGGAGATGCTGTTCTATGGCATCATCCTGACCATACTGGCGGTGTTGGGCGGTTTTGTCGGCGGCTGGCTGGACGCCTGGCTGGGGCCGAAGCGGGCGGTGCAGATCGAGATCGGCATGTCGCTCCTGGGCATCTTCGCCATCCTGGGCATGGCGCCCGACCGGATCCTGTTCTTCTGGCATTACAATGCGGCGATGCACGCGCCGCTATGGAACGGACCCTTCTTCCGCACCTTGCCGGAGTGGGTCTTCCTGCTGATCGGCTTCTCCAACGCGGTCTTCATCACCGCCCAGTACGCCTCCAGCCGCACCCTGCTGACCCGCCTGACGCCGCCGGCCCAGACGGGGACCTTTTTCGGCGTCTATGCGCTGTCCGGCACCGCGACGGCGTGGCTGGCGCCCTCCATGGTCAGTTTCGGCACCCATTTCTTCAAGACCCAGCAGGGCGGCTTCGGCATGATCTCCATCCTGCTGGCGATCGGCTTCACCGGCCTGATGTTCGTGCGCGGCGACGATCGGCCCGCGACCCCCTGATGACGGCCGTCCCGCCCGACGACCGGGGCCTGCTGCTCGGCGACGGCCTGTTCGAGACCGTCCTGGCCCTGTCCGGCCGGCCGCTGTTCGTCGCCGAGCATCTCGCCAGGCTGACGCGCGGTTGCGCGGTCCTGGGCCTGCCGCCGCCGGATGAGCCGGTCGTGCGTCGCGCCATGGACCAGGCCCTGGCCGGCGCCGGCCTGAGGGATGGCCGCGCCGCGGTGCGGCTGACCTGGACGGCGGGTTCGGCCGGCCGCGGGCTGGATCGTCCGGCCCGGGTGCGGCCGCGGCTGATGGTGGCGGCGACGCCGGCGCCCTTGCCGCTCTCGCCGGCCGCTCTCGCCATCGTTTCGGTTCGCCGCAATGCCGGCTCGCCGGCCTCGCGCCTGAAGACGCTGGCCTATCTCGACAATGTGCTGGCGCGGCGCGAGGCGCTCGCCGCCGGCGCCGACGAGGCGGTGATGCTGAACACGGCCGGCGAGCTCGCCTGCGCGGCGGCGGCCAACCTGTTCTGGGTGAGCGACGGGCGGCTCCGCACCCCGGCGCTCGATTGCGGCGTGCTGGACGGGATCGCCCG
>DASYAQ010000094.1:0-2529 GCA_036501225.1 Caulobacteraceae bacterium
TCAGGCGCCGACGCTCATCGACAGGACCCGGCTGATGGCGGTCAGGTCGCGGCCGGACTCCGCCGCCCAGGCGTTGAACGCCGCCTGCACCGCCTGCATGTCGCGCTTGCCGCTCGGCGGGCGGGTCAGCACGCCTTCGCGGATCAGGGCGGCGGTCACGTCGCGCGAGGTGATGAACGAGGGCTTGCCCAGGCTGCGCAGGAACCGCATGGCGCTCTCGCCGCCCAGCCGCGAGGCGCGGGTCTTCAAGAGATCGAGCAGGCCGGCATAGTTCTCGTCCGGCCAGTCGGCCAAGGCCCTGGCGGCGCTGCCGTGCTCGGCCGCCAGATCGAGCAGGAAGCCGGCATTGGCCTGCACCGACAGGATCTTCTGCGCGTTGCGCACGATGCGCACGTCCTTGAGCAGGGCGTCGAAGCTCTCCTCGCTCATCGCCGCGCAATGGCGCGGATCGAAGCGGTTGAAAGCGGCCTCGAAGCCGGGCCATTTGTTCTCGATCACCTTCCAGGAGAAGCCGGCCTGGAACACCCGCTCGGTCATCATGGCCAGGATGCGGTCGTCCGGCGTGGCGGCGATCTGGTCGCGGGTCTTGGGCGCATGTTCGGCGATCAGGGCTTCAAGCGCGTCAGCCCCTCCCTTGCGCGCCGCGGCGATGGCGTAGATCCGCTCGAACCGGCCCATGGCTCAGGCGCCGCCCTTCTCGCGCATCGAGGTCTCGTCCCAGAGATGCAGCCGGTAGCCGTCGGGATCGAGCAGTTCGGCGCCGTAGCCCCAGAACACCTTCATCGGCGGATGCACGAAGGCGACGCCGGCCGCGGCTAGCGCCGCGTGTCTGGCCTCGACGTCGTCGACCTGGACGGTGAAGCCGAGGACGGGGTTTGAGATCACCTCGCCGTTTTCCAGGAAGACGGTCAGGTCGGTCTCGTCGACCATGGCGACGGACGCGCGGTCCGGCATCTCGAACTCGACCTTGAAGCCCAGCACGTCGCGCCACCAGTCGCGTGAACGCCGCCAGTCGCTGACCGGCAAGGACATGTGATCGAGCCGCATCATCGGGGCGTCTCCAGCCGAGGGGGTTTTGAGGCCAGTCTGCGCACGGCGCCGGCGCCGTCAAGTTTCAGCGGGAGCCGCGGGTCGCTTCCACCTCCGACGGTCACCTCAAATAAAGCGCTTGTGCTCGGTTATATAGTCAACTACAACACCACTACGATGGATCACGAATGGAACGACAGTCAGCCGATCTACCGCCAGCTCCGCGATCTGGTCGTGGCGATGATGCTCGACGGTCTGCTCAAGGAGGGCGACCCGCTGCCGTCCGTACGCAATGTCGCGGCGGAATATCGGGTCAATCCGTTGACGGTGCTCAAATCCTATCAGGAGTTGGTCGATGAGGGTCTGGTCGAGAAGCGGCGGGGCCTCGGCATGTTCATGACCACCGGCGCGCGAAATCGGCTGCTCGAGGGCGAGCGGCGGCGGTTCCTCACCGAACACTGGCCGCAGATCCAGGCGACCATCGAGCGGCTCGGCCTGACGCCGCAGGACCTGCTGACCGCCAGCGGCGGCGGATCGCCGACCCCAACCGCCGAGGAGCCTTAAACCCATGCCTTGCATAGAAGCCCGCGGCCTGCGCAAGGCCTATGGCGCGACGGTCGCGCTGGACGGCATCGACCTGCGCGTCGAGACCGGCCGCATCCTCGGCCTGATCGGCCCGAACGGCGCCGGCAAGACCACCGCGTTGAACGCCATCCTCGGCCTCACCGACTACCAGGGCGAGCTCAAGGTGCTCGGGCGCGATCCCTGGCGCGAGCGCGACGGGCTGATGGAGGATGTCTGCTTCATCGCCGACGTGGCGGTGCTGCCGCGCTGGATCAGGGTCGACCAGGCGGTCGACTATGTCGCCGGCGTGCACCCGAGGTTCGACCGCGCCAAGGCCGAAGCCTTGCTCGCCAAGACCACGATCAAGCACACCAGCCGCGTGCGGGAGCTCTCCAAGGGCATGGTCACCCAGCTGCACCTGGCCCTGATCATGGCCATCGACGCCAGGCTCTTGGTGCTGGACGAGCCGACGCTGGGCCTCGACATCCTCTATCGCAAGTCGTTCTACGACTCGCTGCTGAACGACTATTTCGACCACAGCCGCACCATCATCGTGACGACGCACCAGGTCGAAGAGGTGCAGCACATCCTGACCGACCTGATGTTCCTGAACCGCGGCCGCATCGTGCTGGACTGCAGCATGGAGGCCTTCGAGCAGCGCTACACCGAGGTGCTGGCGCCGCCGGAACACGCCGCCGAGGCCAGGACGCTCGGCCCCATCCAGGAGCGCCAGGTCTTCGGCCGCAGTCTCTTTCTGTTCGACGGCGCCGACCGCGGCCGGCTCGCCACGCTCGGCGAGGTGAGAACCCCCAGCATCGCCGACCTGTTCGTCGCCGTGATCGGCGCCGACCAGCCGCAGAAGGCCGCAGCATGAGCCCGTCAGACGCCATCGCCGATCCCGTCGCACCGTCCGAAGCGGCCGAGCCCCGGCCCCGG
>DASYAQ010000095.1:0-3562 GCA_036501225.1 Caulobacteraceae bacterium
GACAAGAGCTTTCCGGAAATCCTCATCCGCCGCGACCATCGCGCCGCCCAGATCCGCAAGCACCGCGGCGCCCACACCATTCCCGGCGACTATTTCGGCCCCTTCGCCTCGGCCTGGGCGGTGAACCGGACGGTGAACAGCCTGCAGAAGGCCTTCCTGCTGCGCTCCTGCTCCGACAGCGTGTTCGAAAGCCGCACCCGGCCCTGCATGCTGCACCAGATCAAGCGCTGCTCGGCGCCGTGCGTCAGCCTGGTCAGCCCGGAGGAATACGATCAGCTGGTCGAACAGGCGCACGACTTCCTGCGCGGAAAAAGCCGGGCGGTGATGACCAGCCTGGCCGGCCAGATGAGCGAGGCGGCCGAGGCGATGGAGTTCGAGCGTGCCGCGCGCCTGCGCGACCGCATCCGGGCGCTGTCGTCGGTCAGCCAGGACCAGTCGATCAATCCGGTCGGGGTCACCGAGGCCGACGTCTTCGCCGTCCATGCCGAGGGCGGCCAGGCCTGCGTCCAGGTCTTCTTCTTCCGCGCCGGGCAGAACTGGGGCAACCGGGCCTATTTCCCGCGCGTCGCCAACACCATCGAGGCGGCCGACGAGGAGCCGGGCATCCTCGACGCCTTCCTGGGCCAGTTCTACGAGAGCCAGGCGATTCCGCGCCTGATCCTGCTCTCCCACGACGTGCCCAACCGCGAGCTGCTGGCCGAGGCCTTTGCCTTGAAGACCGGCCGCAAGGTGGAGATCGCCAGGCCGGTGCGCGGCGAAAAGCGCGACCTGGTCGCCCACGCCCTGACCAACGCCCGCGAGGCGCTTGGCCGCAAGATGGCGGAGAGCTCGGCGCAAGGGAAACTGCTGGCCGGCGTCTGCGAGGTGTTCGGCCTGGAGGGCCAGCCGGAACGGATCGAGGTCTATGACAACTCGCACATCATGGGCACGAACGCGGTCGGCGGCATGATCGTGGCGGGGCCGGACGGCTTCCAGAAGAACCAATACCGCAAGTTCAACATCAAGAGCACCGAGCTCACCCCCGGCGACGACTACGGCATGATGCGCGAGGTGCTGCGCCGCCGCTTCGCGCGGCTGGTCAAGGAAGAGGAGGCGGGCGAGCCGACCCCGCGGCCGGACCTGGTGCTGATCGACGGCGGCGCCGGCCAGTTGCAGGCGGCGACCGAGGTGATGGCCGATCTCGGCGTCGACGACATCGTGGTGGTCGGCGTCGCCAAGGGGCCGGACCGCGACGCCGGCCTGGAGCGCTTCTTCATGCCCGGCAAGACCCCCTTCATGCTCGAGCCGAAGAGCCCGATCCTCTACTACCTGCAGCGCCTGCGCGACGAGGCGCACCGCTTCGCCATCGGCACGCACCGGGTGCGGCGCAAGATGGAGATGACCAGGAACCCGCTGGACGAGATCGAGGGAGTGGGGCCGGGCAAGAAGCGCGCGTTGCTGCACGCCTTCGGCTCGGCGCGCGGCGTCTCTCGCGCCTCGGCCAGCGACCTGGTCAAGGTCGAGGGGATCAGCGCCGCCCTGGCCGAGCGCATCTTCGGATTTTTCCGTAAAATCTGATGGGCCGAGGACCGCGCATGAAGCACCTGCCCAACCTGCTCACCGTCGCGCGCCTGCTGCTGTCGTTCCTGATGTTCGCCGCCCTGGTGACCATCGGCGCCGCCGAGCACGGCGCGCCGGTGCCGCCGGAGTTCGGCCTCGGCCTGGCCTGGTTCTCGGTGATCGCCTTCGTGGTCGCCAGCGTCACCGACTATTTCGACGGCTGGCTGGCCCGGCGCTGGGGGTTGACCAGTCTGGCCGGCGCCATTCTCGACCCGATCGCCGACAAGATCCTGGTCTGCGGCGGCATCATCGGCCTGATGATTGTCGGTCTGCCCTATATGTTCGGCGCGCTGGGCGGCCTGATCCTGTTTCGCGAGTTCGCCGTCTCGGCCCTGCGCGAGGTGCTGGCGCCGCGCGGCGTCAAGCTGCCGGTGACCTTCCTGGCCAAGACCAAGACCACCCTGCAGCTGGTGGCCTTGGGCGCGTTGATGATCCTCTGGTTCTGGCCGGCCTGGGGCGTCCATGTCCCGCTCGACGACCTGCGCTATGCCTGGGAAGCCGCCCAGATGCTGCTGGTCCTGGCCACCGGCGTCACCCTCTGGACCGGCGCCCAATACGCAAGCGCGGCGGCGAAGGCGCTGCGGCCTCAAGAGACCTCTCCCATAGGGAGCGGGAGGGGCCCGCGCGCGTAGCGCAGCGGGAAGGTGAGGGGTTACGGCCTCTCCGATGGAGCTCCTTGCGCAGTGTTCAGTGAGGGCCGCAGAGCCTGCCTGTCGAGGCTGCAACCCCTCATCCTCCCGCACACTTGCGTGCGCGGGCCCCTCCTTCTCCCTTTGGGAGAAGTCTTGGAGGGCGCGCCTTACGACATGCTTGGCGGCGCCGGCGGGGGCGGTTCGTCCGGCAACGGGATGAACTCGTCGTGGTCGTGCGGCGGCAGGGCGAAGCGGCCGGCCTTCCAGTCGGCCTTGGCCTGTTCGATGCGGTCCATCGAAGAGGAGACGAAGTTCCAGTAGAGATGCCGCTCGCCAAGCGGCTCGCCGCCCAGCAGCATGATCACCGACGGCTCCAGCGCCTTGAACACCACCGTTTCGCCAGGCGCGAACACCAGCATGTGGCCGGCCTCGTAGCGGAACCCGTCGACCTCGACCGCGCCGGAGACCAGGAAGGCCGCCCGGTCGGGATATTCCGCCGGCAGGCCCGCGGTCGCGCCGGCGTCCAGTTCCCAGTGCACATAGAACATCGGCGAATGGGTCTTCACCGCCGCCTTGGCGCCGAAGGCCTCGCCGGCGATCAGCCGCGCCTTCAGGCCGGCCGTTTCGTAATAGGGCAGGTCGTCCGGCCCCGAATGGTGCGCGAAGGCCGGCGCCGTCTCCTCCATCGACTCCGGCAGGGCGACCCAGGCCTGGATGCCGTTCATCAGGCCGCCATGCTCGCGGATCATGCCGTCGAAGCGTTCGGAATGGCTGATGCCGCGCCCGGCGGTCATCCAGTTGACCTCGCCCGGGCGGATCTGCTGGTCGGTGCCCAGGCTGTCCTGGTGGCGCATCTCGCCGGAGAACAGGTAGGTGACGGTGGAGAGCCCGATGTGCGGGTGAGGCCGCACGTCGGTCGAGCGCGGCACGCCCGCCGGCATGTTCACCGGGCCCATATGGTCGAAGAAGGCGAACGGCCCGACCATCCGCCGCTTGGCGAAGGGAAGGACGCGGCCGACCTCGAAACCGCCGAGGTCGCGGCGGCGGGCGTCGATGACGAGTTCGATCATGGCTGGAGCCTCCTGGCCCTTCAGATAGGCGCGCGCGGTGACAGGCGAAACCATGGCCGGTTCGGCGTCAATGGGTTAAGGCCGGGCGGATGGCCGCGAGCACGATTCCGTACGATTTCGACGCCGTGGTCGTGGGCGCGGGCGCGGTCGGCCTGGCCTGCGGCTATGCGCTGGCCCAGCGCGGCCTCATCGTCGCCGTGCTGGAAAAGGCGCCGATCATCGGCCAAGGGGTTTCCTCGCGCAATTCCGAGGTCGTCCATG
>DASYAQ010000096.1:0-5394 GCA_036501225.1 Caulobacteraceae bacterium
CGTTCGATCGTGCGTGTTTCGTCGGTCCAGATCACGATATCGTCGCCGTCCGAATTCGCCGGCCAGAACCCGACAACGCCGCGCGCCTCATACCAACGCTCGTCGACGATCCGCTTCAGCATGGTCTGTGCATCGGCGAACAGGTCGCGCGCGGCCTCGCCGATTACGTCGTCGTCGAGAATCGCCGGATAGTGACCGACCAGCTGCCAGGTCGCGAAGAAAGGCGTCCAGTCGATATAGCGGGCAAGGTCGGCGAGTTCGGGCGTGAAGCTCCGCGTTCCGAGGAAGCTCGGCTTCGGCGCCGAGTATGACGCCCAGTCGATGTCGAACCTGCTGGCCCGCGCGAGCGCCAGCGGCGTGCGGTTCTTGGCGTTTTGGCCGCGGGCGAACTGTTCGCGGATGCGTACGTACTCCGTGCGCGTCTCGGCCTGGATGCGGTCCTTTTCGCCCGGCGACAACAGGCCGGAGACCACGCCGACGGCGCGGCTGGCGTCGGTGACGTAGGTGGTCGAGCCGGCGCGATAGGCCGGTTCGATGCGCACGGCGGTATGGGTGCGGCTGGTCGTGGCGCCGCCGATCAAGAGCGGGATGGATAGCCCGCGCCGTTGCATCTCTCCGGCCACGAACACCATCTCGTCCAGCGATGGGGTGATCAGGCCGGAGAGGCCGATGATGTCGACTTTCTGGGCGACAGCCTCGTCCAATATGCGGTCGGCGGGCACCATGACGCCCAGGTCGATGACGTCATAGTTGTTACACTGAAGAACCACGCCGACGATGTTCTTGCCGATGTCGTGGACGTCGCCCTTGACGGTGGCCATCAGGATCTTGCCGGCCGCCTCGCGGGGGCTGCCGCCCTTTTCCGCTTCCATGAACGGCAGCAGCCAGGCCACCGCCTGCTTCATCACCCGCGCCGACTTGACCACCTGCGGCAGGAACATCCGTCCAGAGCCGAACAGGTCGCCGACGACGTTCATGCCGTCCATCAGCGGGCCTTCGATGACGTGCAGCGGCCGCTCGACCGCCAGCCGCGCCTCTTCGGTGTCGGCGTCGATATAGTCGGTGATGCCGTGCACCAGGGCGTGCTTCAGCCGTTCGGCCACCGGCTCGTTTCGCCAGGCCAGAGTGACGGCCTCGGGGCGCTTGTCGGCCTTGGAGTAGCCCGGCGCCATCTCGACCAGCCGCTCGGTCGGGCTTTGATTGTGCTCAGGCTTTCGATTGAGAATGACGTCCTCGACCGCCTCGCGCAGTTCGGGCTCGATATCGTCATAGAGCGGCAGCTCACCGGCGTTGACGATGCCCATGTCCATGCCGGCGGCGACCGCGTGGTAGAGGAAGACCGAGTGGATCGCCCGGCGCACCGGCTCGTTGCCGCGGAAGCTGAACGAGACGTTCGACACGCCGCCGGACACCCGCGCCCGCGGCAGGGTGGCCTTGATGATCCTGGTCGCCTCGATGAAGTCGACGGCGTAGTTGTCGTGCTCCTCCATGCCGGTGGCGATGGCGAAAATGTTGGGGTCGAAGATGATGTCCTCGGCCGGGAAACCGATTTCCTCGGTCAACAGATGATAGGCGCGGGTGCAGATGGAGACCTTGCGCGCGGCGGTGTCTGCCTGGCCTTGTTCGTCGAAGGCCATGACCACCACGGCGGCGCCATAGCGCTGGCACTGGCGCGCGTGCTCGAGGAACCTGGCCTCGCCCTCCTTCATGCTGATCGAGTTGACGATCGCCTTGCCCTGCACGCATTTGAGCCCGGCCTCGATCACCTCCCACTTGGAGGAATCGACCATGATCGGCACCCGCGCGATGTCCGGTTCCGACGCGATCAGGTTGAGATAGGTGATCATCGCCTGTTTCGAATCGAGCAGGCCTTCGTCCATGTTGACGTCCAGCACCTGGGCGCCGGCCTCGACCTGCTGGCGCGCCACGGCCAGCGCGGCGGCATAGTCGCCGTCGACGATCAGACGCTTGAAACGGGCCGAACCGGTAATATTGGTCCGTTCACCGATGTTTACGAACAGAGGACGCGTCATGCCAGCTCGAACGGCTCCAGTCCGGCCAGGCGCAGCGACTTCGGCCGCTCGGGGATGGCGCGGGTCGGCTTGCCCCGGGTGGCGTCGGCGATCAGCCGGATGTGCTCCGGCGTGGTGCCGCAACAGCCGCCGAGGATGTTGACGATGCCGCTCTCGGCCCACTCGGTCAGCATGGCGGCGGTCTCGCCCGGCGTCTCGTCGTATTCGCCGAAGGCGTTGGGCAGGCCGGCATTGGGATAGGCGGCGACCAGGGTGTCGGCGATGCGCGACAGTTCGGCGATGTGCGGGCGCATCAGTTCGGCGCCCAGGGCGCAGTTCAAGCCGACGGCGAACGGCCGCGCGTGGCGGATCGAGTTCCAGAAAGCCTCGACCGTCTGGCCCGAGAGGGTGCGGCCGGACCGGTCGGTGATGGTGCCGGAGATCCAGATCGGCAGCCGATCCAGGCCGTCGTCCTCCAGGTCCAGTATGGCCTTGATCGCCGCCTTGGCGTTCAGGGTGTCGAAGATGGTCTCGACCAGGAAGAGGTCGACGCCGCCCTCGTGCAGGGCCAGCACCTGTTCGCGATAGGCGCCATAGACCTGGTCATAGGTGACGCCGCGCGCGCCGGGGTCCTCGACCTTGGACGACATCGACAGGGTGCGGTTCAATGGCCCGATGGCGCCGGCGACGAAGCGCGGCTTGTCCGGTGTCGCCGCCGTCCAGCGGTCGGCGCTTTCCCGCGCCAGCCGGGCCGAGGCCAGGTTCATGTCGCGCACGGCGGCTTCCAGGCCGAAGTCCGCCTGGCTGATCGAGGTCGCGTTGAAGGTGTTGGTCTCGGCGATATCGGCGCCGGCGGCGAAATAGGCGTCGTGGATTTCGCTGATCAGCTCGGGCCGGGTCAGGCAGAGCGGATCGTAGTCGCCCTTCAGCGGCAGGGCGTGGTCCTTGAAGCGTTGCCCACGGAAATCCGCCTCGACCAGCCCCTTCTTCTGCAACAGCACGCCCCAGGAGCCGTCGAGCATCAGGATGCGCTCTTTCGAGACCGCCTTCAGCCGCTCGATGCGTTCGGATCGGGTCATTGTTTCGCCTCCCCGCGCGAGCCCAGCACGCGGCAGATCGCATAGACCAGCTCGGCGTGCGCCGCCCGGTTCAGGGTGTAGAAATGCAGGTCGCCGAAGCCTTCTTCCGTCAGCCGCACGCACATCTCGGCGGCCAGGGCGCTGGCGATCAGCTGGCGGGTGCCGGGGTCGCGATCCAGGCCCTTGAACAGCGCCACCAACCAGTCCGGCAACGGAATGCCGCAGCGCTCGGCCATCTTGCGCAGGCCCTTGAAGTTCGACACCGGCATGATGCCGGGCAGGATCGGAATGGTCACGCCGGCCTTGCGCACCTGGTCGACGAACCGCAGGAAGGCGTCGATGTCGAAGAAGAACTGGGTGATGGCGCGGGTGGCCCCGGCGTCGATCTTGGCCTTCAGCACGTCGATGTCGTGTTCGAGCGACGGGCTCTCCGGGTGCTTCTGCGGATAGAGGCTGACGCTGATCTCGAACGGCGCGATGCGGCCGATGGCCTTGGTCAGTTCGGTCGCGTTGGCGTAACCGTCCGCACGCGGTTGATAGGCCCCGCCGAGTTGGCCGGGCGGATCGCCGCGCAGGGCGACCAGGTGGCGGATGCCGGCGTCCCAATAGTCCTGGATCACCTCGTCCACCTCGCCGCGCGGGGCGTCGACGCAGGTCAGGTGCGCGGCGGGCTTCAGGGTGGTCTCTTCCAGGATGCGGCGCACGGTGCGGTGGGTGCGCTCGCGGGTCGAGCCGCCGGCGCCGTAGGTGACCGAGACGAAGTCGGGGTTCAGCGGCTCGAGCTTGCGGATGCAGGCCCAGAGATCCTCCTCCGATTCCGGCGTGCTCGGCGGGCCGAACTCGAAGGACAGCGATTGCGGGCGCGCGACATGGCCGGCCTGGCGCGCGCCGGCGCGTGCGACCGGGCCGAGCGCGCTCTCGAACTGGACGACGGCGGGGCTCATGCGGCGCTCCTTTGCTCGGCAGCCGCGGCAAGCGCGGTCCAGATCTTCACGGTCAGGCCCTGACGGCCAACCGGCGGCAGGCTGATGGGCTCGACCACGCCGAGACCGGCGGCCGCCAGCCAGCGATCCATCTCCGCATCGGAAAGGCCCAGCCGGCGATGCTGGTGCGCCTCGCGGAGGAATTCCAGGCCGTGCGGGGCGAAGTCGACGATCAGCAGCCGTCCGCCGGGCGCAACCAGCCGCGCGGCCTCGGCCACCGCTGCGGCCGGATCGGCCAGATAGTGCAGCACCTGGTGCACGACCACGAGGTCGGCGCAGGCGCCGGGCAGCTGGGTGGCGAAGATGTCGCCGTGGCGCAGTTCGCAATGCGCCAGCCCCGCATCCGACGTGGCGCGCCGGGCGATGTTGAGCATCTGCTGCGACAGATCGAGACCCAGCGCGCTGTGGGCGACGGGCCCGAGCAGGCTGAGCATGCGGCCCGCGCCGGTGCCCAGGTCGATCACCCGGTGGAATGGACCCGGCCCGACGGCGGCCAGGATCGCGGCCTCGACATCGGTCTCGGAGACATAGAGCGAGCGCAGTTCGTCCCAATGGGCGGCGTTGCGCGCGAAATAGTCGGCCGCCGCCTTGGAACGCTCGCCGCGCACGGCCTCCAGGCAGGCGGCGTCGCGGGCGATGCCCGTGTCGCCGCCATCGGTCAGGGCCAGGATCTCGTCGATGAAGGCGCGGGAGGCGCCGTGCGTCGCCAGCCGGTAGAAGACCCAGGCGCCGTCGGGAAACCGCTCGACCAGGCCGGCGGCGATCAGCAGCTTCAGGTGCCGCGAGACGCGCGGCTGGCTCTGGTCGAGCACGCGGGTCAGCTCGGCCACCGCCAGCTCCTCGCGCGCCAAGAGCGCCAGGATGCGAAACCGCGTCGGTTCGCCCGCGGCCCGCAGCATCTCCACAACCTGTCGCGACGACTGGCTCATGAGGTAGATATAAAGATATCCTTATGTCTAATGTCAATCCCTCTTCAGCCCTCTGCCTCGCGCTCAAGACTTCTCCTGGAGGGAGAAGGAGGGGCGCGCGCGCGTAAGCGCGTGGGAGGATGAGCGGTTTCGCCCTCACCGATTCAAATGCCAATTCGGCGCTTGCGGAAAAGCACTAGCGCCAGCCCGTCGAGGCTGTAGCCCCCCTCCCGCTGGCCCTCGGCCGCGGGCCCCTCCCTCCCCCAACGGGCTAGCAGATTCACACATCTCCGGAGCATGCGCTGAATGCCCCTTCTCCCCTGGCGGGAGAAGGTGTCGGCGTAGCCGACGGATGAGGGGTGGCGCTGCGATTTACGAATAATGTCAAAGGCGTACCGTATAGGGCTTTCAA
>DASYAQ010000097.1:0-2908 GCA_036501225.1 Caulobacteraceae bacterium
GAGATCTCGGTGGCGATGGCGTGGACCAGGCCCTCGGTGATGGTCTTGGCGGCGTTCAGCGCCCGGCCCTGGCGGGCCATGACCGCGTCGAAGCCCTCGGTGGCGCGGATCAGCCTCTGCCGCTCCGGCTTCGAGGCGGCGGCGACCAGGCTGGGCTGGGCGCGCAGGGTCTGCGCCTCGCGGCGGTAGATATTGGCCAGCCGGGTGGTCTCTTCCATGTTGCGCGCCGCGTCCTGCGGCCGCCGCGCCTCGAACGCCTGGGCCTGTTCGGCGATCAGCGTCGTCAGCCGCTCGGTGAGCGCGATCAGCTCGTCGATCCGCCCCTGGGCGGCGAGCGAGGGCTCTTCGGCCATCTCAGCTCAGCCCCTGCATCTTCAGCATTTCCTTCTGCACCGACGCGGCGACGCCGATGCCGCCGCTCTTGGTGATCTGCTGGGCGAAGGCGTCCATCATGAAAGAGCGGAAGGCCTGCTCGCCCTGGCCGCCGCCGAACGGTCCGTCGGTGGAGACGCCCTCGAACATCTGGCCGAGCATGTTGGACAGGAAGGAGGTCTCGAAACTGTCCGCCGTCTTGGTGATCTGCGCCTTGGATTCGCCGGCGCCGGCCTTGGGCGCCTGGGTCGTCGGCGTCAGCAGGCTGTAGGGCAGGACCTGGGCGGAGAGATCGCTCATCACATCACCTCGATATCGGCTTGCAGGGCCCCGGCGGCCTTGATCGCCTGCAGGATGGAAATCATGTCGCGCGGCGTGACGCCGAGCGCGTTCAGCCCGGCCACCAGCGAGGCCAGGGAGGCGCCTTCCTTGATGACCAGTAGCTTCTTGCCCTTGGCCTCGTCGACGCTGAGGCTGGAATGCTGCACGATGGTCGTCTGGCCCTGGCTGAAGGGCGCGGGCTGGCTGACGCTGGGGCTCTCCTGCACGGATATGGTCAGGTTGCCCTGGGCGATGGCGACGGTGGAGACACGCACGTCCTCGCCCATGACGATGACGCCGGCGTCCTCGTCGATCACCACCTTGGCCGGCGCTTCCGGCTCGACCTCCAGGTCCTCCACCGCGGTGACGAAACCCATCATGTCCTGGCTGGCGGGGGGGTGCAGGGTGACGATGGTGGGATTCTCGGCTGTGGCCGTGGCCGGATAGCGGGTGTTGATCACGTCGGCGATGCGCTGGGCGGTGGTGAAGTCCGGATTGCGCAGGGAAAGCCGTAGCTGCTGCATCGAATCGAGCTTGAAGCCCACCTCGCGCTCGACGCTGGCTCCCGACGCGATGCGGCCGGAGGTGGGCACGCCGCGGGTAATCGAGGAGCCGGAGGCGCCGCCGGCCGAGACCGCGCCGGTCTCGATCGTGCCCTGGGCGACGCCATAGCCCTCGCCGTCGGCGCCGATCAGGGTGGTGACCAGCAGCGTGCCGCCCTGCAGGCTCTTGGCGTCGCCCATGGCCGAGACGGTGACGTCGATCTGCGAGCCGGTGGCGGTGAAGGCCGGCAGGTCGGCGGTGACCATCACCGCAGCGACGTTCTTGGTGTCGAAATTGGCCGCGCTGCGGGTGTTGACGCCCATCCGCTCAAGCATGGATTCCAGGCTCTGCAGCGTCATCGGCGCGTTGCGAAGGCTGTCGCCGGTGCCGTTCAGGCCGACCACCAGGCCATAGCCGACCAGCTTGTTGCCGCGCACGCCTTCGAACGAGACGATGTCCTTGATGCGCGACGACGCAAAGCTGGGCTGGGCCAGGATCAGTCCCGCCAGGGCGGCCGCGATCCAGAGCCAAACTCGTAAACGCATGCAAGCCCCTGGCGTCGCTTTCGGCGGCCCCCCGCCATCGGCCTTGGCCAATGCGACGATCGTGCCAGCCGGGCGCGCAAAAAACCCCAGCAAAATCAGAAGCTTGATTCGTGAAGAAGACGGCGAAATGGACGCAGGCAAATTCTGCCCAGTCTTAACGAACCGGCAAGCCGCTCAGCCAACACTGCGGCCATTCCCGAGTGGGTCCTGTTCGCGCGAGTTTCTCCCGGCATGAAGGTAGGCGGCCCCAACGGTGTCGGATCGGCGCAAGCCTCGTCGGGCCTGGGCGCGAAGCCGGCTGCCGGCGGCTTTTCGATCGCCAGCCCGGACGGCGCCCACGAGCCCCAGGCCTCCACGCGCCTGGCCTCCACTCTGGGCATAGGCTCGATCGACGCGTTGCTCGCCCTGCAAGAGGTGGGCGGGCCCACCGAGCGGCGGCGCAAGGCCGTGCGCCGGGCCGGCGTCATCCTCGACGTGCTCGACGATGTGAAGCTCGCCGTGCTCGATGGCGGCATCGCGCCGGCGACGCTGGGCCGGCTGATCGACGCCGTGCGGCAGGAGCGCGCCCGCACCGGCGACGCGCGCCTGGAGGGCCTGCTGGACGAGATCGAGACCCGCGCCGCCGTCGAGATGGCGAAACTTGAACAGCATGCGGCTGCGACCTAATTACCACCTCGCTGCGGCTTTGTTTTACAGGCCGCTCGATTTGGTATAAGCGGGCCGCTCCGTCCGGGGAGTAGGGTTGAAAACGTGGAAACGTCAATGAAGGCGACCGCGATATTGGTTGAGAATAGAGAGTATCGTCCGACCGAGGACGAATCTTTCATGAGCGAGCGGCAGCTTGAGTATTTCCGCCAGAAGCTTCTCAATTGGAAAGAAGATATCCTTCGGGAATCAAGGGAAACGCTCTCGCATTTGCAGAGCGAAACCGAAAATCATCCCGATATCGCCGATCGCGCCTCTTCGGAGACTGATCGGTCGCTGGAACTTCGCACGCGAGACCGCCAACGCAAGCTGATCGCCAAGATCGACGAGGCGCTGCAGCGCATCGACGAGGGCAATTACGGCTATTGCGAAGAGACCGGCGAGCCGATCGGCATCGCCCGGCTGGACGCGCGGCCCATCGC
>DASYAQ010000098.1:0-9788 GCA_036501225.1 Caulobacteraceae bacterium
CCGCGCCCGCCTGGCCCAGGCGCAGGGCGAAGCGGTCCGCGCCCAGGCCGAGGCCCAGCGCCTGGAGGCCCGCGCCGCCGTCGTCCTCGACGCCGCCACCCGCAAGGTCGAAGCCCTGGCGGCGCTGGCCGGCTAGATGGAAGGCCGCTGCGTCTCTCGGACGTGAACACGTCGCATTGACGGCGCTCCGACGCCACCTCATGGTCCCCCTTCGGTTGTGGGGGCTGAGCTTGAACTTCAGAGGATTGTGCGCGGTATTCGCCGTGTTCTGTTGGGCGCCGGCCGTAGCGCAGACCCTGGTCGCGGCTCCGCCCGCGAGCGTGCCGACGCTCGACGACTTCTTCCAAAAGCCGGCCATGAGCGCCGTCAGGCTGTCGCCCGATGGCCGGACTCTGGCGTACGTCCTGAGCGGAGATACGACCATGGTCGTCGTCACGGGGCTGACGGACCTCAAAAGCCAGCCCGTTCTCGAAATCCCCGGAAAGGGCGTGACGGTCGACTGGCTGGAGTGGAAGGACAATAACCGGCTGGTGGTCGGCGCGACGGTGCTGGACATCAACCGCCGAGGCGACAGTCCCGCCGGCGATATAATTTCATTCCGCTATGGTCAGTTCCTCTTCGCGGTCGATCGAGACGGCAAGAATGAGGTTCGATTGCTCAAGGAGAATTTCTGGAATCAGGCGCGCGGCAGGCTGGCCTCCCTGGTGGATCGGCTCAAGGACGACCCCGACCACATCCTCGCCCAGGCCCCCGACACCGCCGGGCTCGCCGCGGTGTGGAAGGTCAACATCCACACCGGCGACGGCGTCATCGTGGAGAAGGGCAACCAGGAAGTCACCGGCTGGCGGACAGACAGCACCGGCGCGGTCGTGGCCCGTACCCGCGTCTCCGGTCTGCTCGGACGCACCGTCCTGATCGAGGGCCGGGCGTCGGGCGAGACCGGATGGACGACGATCGCCACGCTGCGCCAGAAGGACTTCAGGGCTCTGGACGATTTCGAAATTCTGGGCGTCGCCGACAAGCCTAGCCAGTTCTATGTGGCTGTGAATCCGAAGGACAAAAGTGAAGGCGATACCCGGAGCCTGCGCGTCTACGATGTCGCGACCAGAACGCTGAGCGCGCCAGTCTGGCCAACGCTGAAGTATGACGTCAGCGATATTGTCTACGACGGCGATTCAACCCGGCTGGCGGGGGTCTGCTACATTGCCGACAGCTACACCTGCGACTTCAAAGACCCAGTCGTCGATGCAATCTATCGGAAGCTGCTGAAGTATTTTCACGATCAGCGGAGCATCACACCCGTATCCATCAGTCCGGACGCTGACTGGTGGCTGCTGAGCGTTTCCGGTCCGGACGAGCCAGCCGGCTATTACATCTATCATCGGGCTGAGGCGAAGATCGAACCTCTTGCCGAACGCTTCCCCCAACTTCCGCCCGAGGCCCTGGCGGTCATGGACCGCTATGCCTACACGGCGCGGGACGGCGCGTCGGTCCCGGCCTATCTCACGCGGCCGCGTGAGGCGCCCGCGGGGCCGCTGCCGCTGATCGTCATGCCGCACGGGGGGCCCGAGGCCAGAGACGCTTTTCAGTATGATGTCTGGTCGCAGTTCTTCGCCACGCGGGGATACCTGGTCTTCCAACCCAACTATCGGGGCTCCGGCGGCTATGGACGGGCCTATGCCGAGGCCGGCTATGGGCGATGGGGCGGCATCATGGCGGACGACATCACCGACGGGGTCCGCAAGCTGATCGATAGCGGACAGGCGGACCCGAGCAGAATCTGCGTCTTTGGCGCGAGCTTCGGCGGCTATGCCGCGCTCTATGCCGGCGCCACCCATCCCGAACTCTACAAATGCGTCGTCAGCTGGGCCGGCGTCTCCGACCTGTCGGTCTTCATGCGCGACAAACTGAAGGACGACGGCAAGGACAGCGCCGCCTACCAATACTGGCTAAAGTCGGTCGGCGATCCGGAGAAGAACGCGGCCGCGCTGAAGGCGGCCTCGCCGGTGACCTACGCAGCAACCTACCAGCGCCCCGTTCTGCTCATCCACGGAGAGGCCGACGGCAATGTCGATGTCGAGCAGTCGCGCATCATGAACCGGGCGCTGAAGCAGGCGGGTCGCGAGGTGAGACTGATCACGTTCGAGAACGAGGACCATACCGACTGGCAGCCCGAGGACGAGAAGACGGCTCTCGCCGATGTTCTCGCCTTCATCGAGGCTCACATCGCGCCGGCGAAGCTGTCGCCGGCCAAGCCGGCGGCGGACCCGACGACCGTTCCGGCCGGTTAAGGCGCGTATGAAGGCCGCTGCTTGAGCCGGGGCGTCCGACGCCCTACCTTAGACCTCGGCGGGTCTTGCTGCGGCTCGCGTCGAAGGCATCACATCCCGGGGACCTTAAATTCTCTCTACGGGAGCTGTCCCTGGCCGGGATCGTGGTCCCGGGCACACGGTTCCCACCTGGTAAACCAGGTCCGAGCGGATTGAACCGCCCTCACGGCTTTCGCGGCGCCGCCACCCTTTCCCGCCATTTGGCGTGAAAAGGCGTATATCGAGGTCTGAACAAGGACTTCCCTATGCGCTTCGCCTTTTTCGGCGACATCGTCGGCCGCTCGGGCCGCGAGGGTCTGGCCGAGCATCTGCCCTATCTGCGCCGCCAGCTCGGGCTGGAATTCGTCGTGGTCAACGCCGAGAACGCCGCCGCCGGCTTCGGCATCACCGAGAACACCGCCCGCGAGCTATTCGCCGCCGGCGCCGACTGCCTGACCCTCGGCAACCATTCCTGGGACCAGAAGGAGGCGCTGACCTATATCGTGCGCGAGCCCAGGATGATCCGGCCGCTGAACTATCCGGCGCTGTCCGACGCGCCGGGCCGCGGCGCGCAACTGTTCGACACCGAGCGCGGCAGGCGCGTGCTGGTGATCAACCTGCTCGGCCGGGTGAACATGGATTCGCTGGACGACCCGTTCGCCGCGGTCGATCGCGAGCTGAACGCCTGTCCGCTCGGCCAGGCCGCCGATGCGGTGATCGTCGACATGCACGCCGAGGCCACTTCGGAGAAGATGGCCATGGGTCATTTCTGCGACGGTCGCGCCAGTCTGGTGGTCGGCACTCACACCCATGTGCCGACGGCCGACTGCCAGATTCTGAACAACGGCACCGCCTATCAGACCGACGCCGGCGCCTGCGCCGACTACGACAGCGTCATCGGCAACCAGAAGGAGGAGCCGCTGCGGCGCTTCACGACGCGGATCTCCGGCGGCCGCTACCAGCCGGCCGAGGGCCCGGCCACGGTCTGCGGCGTCTATGTCGAGACCGACGACGCCACCGGCCTCGCCCGCCGCGTCGAACCCATCCGCATCGGCGGCCGTCTGAGTGAAAGCGTGCCGGTTTTGGCCGAAACCATCACCGCATAGAAATCCGCTTATCCCGCGCTAGCGGGACCCAGGCTTTTTGTCCTGCGATGCCTGGGCCGCGGCTGGGCGGCAGATTTGACACAAAGCACACCAAGCACACCAAGAAGAGTAAGGGTCGGCTCCGACCCTTGGTGTCCTTTGTGTGCTTGGTGGTCAAAAGCTCAATTTTCCGCTTCGCGAGAGCGAGCGGATTTAAGAACCGGACTTAGTCCTCCAGCACGCGCAGACGGCGCACGGTGAGTTCGTCGATCTCGACCTCGCCGAGATGCACCCGGCCGACGCCCAGCCGGCCGATGCGCAACGCGCCGATGGCCATGGCGCCGATCGCGACCGCGCCCAGGGCCATGGCGCCGAGGGCCAGCGCCCCCACAGCGGCCTTGCCCACAGCCGAAACGCCGACGGCCGTCGCGGCGCGGGGTTCGAGCAGCGGCCGGTCGTTGGGCTCCCAGCGGACCGTCTCCTCGGCTTCGGTCTCGGGCTGTTCGGCCGTGGTCATCAGATTTCATGCTCCGGCGGCGACGGGTGACGGACGCCTCGGCTCAGTCTACATCGCCGCCGATGATTTATCTCGTCCGCCACGGCCAGACCGAGTTCAACCGCATCGGCCGCCTGCAAGGCCACGTCGATTCACCCCTGACCCCGCTGGGCGTCGACCAGGCTGAGCGGGTCGGCGCGCTGCTCAGCACCCTGATCGACGATCCCGCCGAGTGGCTGATCGAGGCCAGCTCGCTCGGCCGCACCCAACACACCGCCCGGATCATCGCCGGCGTGCTCGGCGCGGCCGACGTGGTGCTGGAGGACCGGCTGCGCGAGGTCAGCATGGGCTCCTGGGACGGCCTGACCTTCGATGAGATCGCCGCCATCGCGCCGGAGGTGGTCGCCGCCGCGCCGCGTTCGTCGCTGTTCTTCCACTCGCCCGATGGCGAGACCTATGCGGCCATGTGCGCGCGCCTGCGCGCCTGGCTGGACGAGGCCGTCGCGGATGGCCGGCCGCGAATCGTCGTCTCACACGGGGTGTCTGGGCGGGTGCTACGGGCTCTCTATGCCGATCTCGATTGGGAGGAGGCGGTGTTGATGGCCGCACCGCAGGACGCCATCTTCCGGCTCGAGGAAGGCCGCATCGAGCGGATCGACTGCGCGCCCGCGGCTCTGGCGCCGGCGAAAACGGAGCGCTAGGACAGTCAACCCATGGCCGGTCACTCAAAATTCAAGAACATCCAGTTCCGCAAGGGCGCCCAGGACAAGAAGCGCTCGAAGATCTTCTCCAAGCTGTCGCGCGACATCACGCTGGCGGCGAAACAGGGGATTCCCGACCCGACCGCCAACGCGCGCCTGAGGCTGGCCATCGCCACGGCGCGGCAGGAATCCATGCCCAAGGACAATATCGATCGGGCGATCAAGAAGGCCATGGGCGGCGAGACCGATTCGTTCGAGGACATCCGCTATGAAGGCTTCGGCCCCGGCGGCGTCGGCCTGATCGTCGAGGTGCTGACCGATAACAGGAACCGCGCCGCCGCCTCGGTGCGCACCATCTTCGGCAAGAACGGCGGCAATATGGGCGAGAGCGGCTCGGTCGCCTTCATGTTCGACCGGGTGGGCGAGATCGTCTATCCGGCCTCGGCCGGCAGCGAGGACAAGGTCATGGAGGCGGCCATCGAGGCCGGCGCCGAGGACGTCGAGAGCGACGCCGACGGCCACCTGATCACCACCCTGTTCGAAGACCTGTCGACGGTCGCCGAGGCGCTGGAAGCCACCCTCGGCGCGCCCAAATCCACCGGCGTCGTCTGGCGGCCGAAGACCGAGGTCCCGGTCACCAGCGCCGAGGCGGCGACGATCATGAAGCTGATCGACGCGCTCGACGACGACGACGACGTGCAAAACGTCTATCTCAACGCCGAATTCAGCGACGAAGACCTGGCGCGGCACGCCGGATAGGGACGGCGGCCGATGAGCGATCCGTACGATCTGCGGCGCTTCGTCGAGACGCAAGCGACCGTCTACGACGGCGCGCTGACGGAACTGCGCCGTGGCCGCAAAGCCAGCCACTGGATGTGGTTCATCTTCCCGCAGATCGCCGGCCTCGGCATGAGCGCCATGTCGCGGCACTATTCGATCTCATGCCTCGACGAGGCGCGCGCCTATCTCGACCATCCGGTGCTGGGCCCGCGGCTGATTGAATGCACCGCGGCGGTGAACGCGGTCGAGGGCCGCACCGCCTATGAGATCTTCGGCCCGCCCGACGACATGAAGTTCCGCTCGTGCCTGACCCTGTTCGCCGCCGCCGCGCCCGAGAACCCGGTCTTCGCCGCGGCGTTGGCCAAGTATTTCGCCGGCGAGGCCGATCCGCTCACCCTGGAAAAGCTCGGGGTCTAGACGAAGGTGTTCTCCGGCGGCGCGATAGGGCGCGGCCGGCGAACCAGCCGCCAGCCGAAGACGACCATCAGCACCCCGATCGCGGCGGGTATGCCGGCGAAGACCAAGGTGAAGCCCACGACCATCAGGACATAGGGCAGGGCGGTCGAGGCGTGATCGCCGGTGCTGTTCAACACCGCCACGAGGCCTACAAACAAGGTGGCGCCCCCGAACACCGAGGCGATCACGGCGCCGGCCGCCAGCAGGCAACCGCCCGCGACCCGCCGCCCGCCGTTGCTGTCGGCGTTGCTCACGCTCGACCCTCGTCGCCCATCGACAAGCTCAGGGAGTAACGAGACGACGCCATCGATTGCGAGCCCCCACGCAAAGCCGATGGCGGAGGTTAAACGGCGCCAGAACCAGGGGATAGGGGTTTCGGGAACGCCCAAACCGGGCGCCGATGTCGCGGTAGTCGCGTCTTGTTGCTAAGGCATCGCCATGCCCGGCCTCCCGATGACCGCTCCCGACGACACCGCGGCGCACGCCGGCGCGAGGCTGGAGGCGGCCGGGTGGGTCCGGGTGGGGGCGGGCGACTGGTCGTGGGTGTTCGCCGATCCCAGCGACGCTCTGGCGGCGCGCGTCACGCCCTTCGACCCTGGCTACCGGACGTTCGCGGCGGCTTGTCTCAGCGGACTGTCCAACCGCTGGCTGCCGCATATCGTCGAGATCAGGCCGCTGCGCCGCGATGGCTACATCGTACTGATGCAGCGGCTGTGGCCGGCGGAGGCGGCGGCGGCTTCGGCCTTCTGCGCCGCCCTCGGCATCGCCAACGAAACCGGCAAGCCGCCGCCGGTCGCGGGTCCGGCGGTCTCGGCCGACGACGCCGATCTCGCGCTTGCCCGCGTCCGCATCCGAGACCTGCTGGCCGCCGGCGCGGCCCGCTATCGGCAATGGGCCGTCTGCGACATCCATGAGGGCAATGTCATGGTCGACGCCGCCGGCCAGCTGAAGCTGATCGACCCGCTCGGCGTCGGCGGCTGGAAGATCGTCGAGGCGCTGCGTCGGGGACAGGTCGATCTGCTCAGCGACTTTTCCCGTGAACAGTTGGAGGATTTCCTCACCATTCCGTACTTCGGTCCCGGCCGCGAGGGCGAGCCGGATCGCGACGAACTCCTGGGGCTGGTCGCGCGCCTGTGCGGCGCGCCCGGCGTTTGACGAACGCCCGATGATCACCGCGACGCTCAAGGGGATCGAACTTCGGCTCGAGACCGCGCCCGGCCTGTTCTCGCCGCGCGCGGTGGATGCCGGGACGCTGGCCATGCTGTCGCGGGTCGAGTTCGGGCAGGAGGACAAGGTGCTCGACCTGGGCTGCGGCTATGGCGTCGTCGGCCTGGTCGCCGCACGGCTGGGGCGGGCGGAGCGGGTCTGGCTGCTGGACCAGGATCCGGCGGCGGTCGAGCTGGCGCGGGCCAACCTGGCGGCCAATGGCGCTGGGGCCTCTACGGTGGTGTTGAGCGACGGCTTTCGGTCGTTCTTCGAGACCGGCTTCGACAAGATCCTCTGCAACCCGCCCTATCAGGCCGATTTCGCGGTGCCGAAACACTTCATCGAGAAGGGCTTCAACCGGCTGGCGGTCGGCGGGACCCTCACCATGGTGACCAAGCGCGAGCTCTGGTACCGCAACAAGATCACCAGCGTCTTTGGCGGCGTGAAGGTCTCCGAGGTCGACGGCTATTTCGTTTTCGAAGCGACCAGGAAGACCACCCAATACGCCGCGAAGAGGCTCAAGCCCCGGTCTCGCGTAGGATCGTGACGCCGGTGAACCGGGGCGGATCGCCGTCGAACACCAGGCGCGCGCCCTCGCAAGGGGCGAACGGCCCGCCCCAGGCGGCGTGGTCGGCGTCGGGGAAACAGGCGACCAGCGCGGTCTCGATGTCTCCTGAGTGGCAGATCATCAAGCCGGCCGCGCCGTCGGGCAGCGGCATCAGCACGTCGCGCCAAAGGGCGAGAAGGCGCTGGGCGTAGAGCCACGTCGCGCCCCGGGCGGCCACCAGTTCGGCCAGGGCCGCGAGCGGCTGGGGCGCCTCCGGCCAGTGGCTGGCCTCAAGCTCGGCGTACACCGCCTCATCGGTCGCCATGCTGACGATCTCATGGTCGACGGCGAAGCCCATGGCGATGGCGGTCTCGCGCGCCCTGGGGACCACGCTGGTCACCACCCGCGCAAATGGCCCCATGGTCGCGCCGAGCTTGCGGGCATGGGCGACGCCCTCTTGCGACAACTGCGAACCGCCGCCGTCCTTGCGCAGGCTGTGCCGGCGAATTTCCAGCGTCCTCATGGCTCTCCTTTTCCGCCAACCCGAGCGGCCCGCGAGTTAATGCGGCATTAACCTTTATACGCCGCTTTCCCTAAGCCTCGGCCGGCGCGATGCTCGGGAACACATGACGAACGCGATTCGCATTCTTGGCCTCGACCCCGGACTGCGGCGCACCGGCTGGGGCGTCATCGTCATCGAGGGCGCGCGGCTGTCCCACGTCGCCCACGGCGTGATCGCGCCGAAGGAGAGCTTGAGCCTCTCCGAGCGGCTGCTGGTCCTGTTCGAAGGCGTCTGCGCCATCGTCGCGACGCACAGCCCCGACGAGGCGGCGATCGAGGAGACCTTCGTCACCGCCAATGGCTCATCGACCCTGAAGCTCGGCCATGCCCGCGCCGCGGCCATGATCGCCCCGGCCCGCGCCGGCCTCCTGGTGGCGGAATATTCCGCCAAGTCGGTGAAAAAGGCGGTGGTCGGCGTCGGCGGCGCCGACAAGACGCAGGTCGCCTTCATGATCGCGCGGCTGCTGCCGACCGCCGGCGACCCGACCGCCGACGCCGCCGACGCGCTCGCCGTCGCCATCGCCCACGCCCACGCCCGGCGCGCGCGCAGCTGGGGGACGGCGGCGTGATCGGCCGGCTGCGCGGCCTGGTCGCCGAGGTCGCGGAGGAGGATGCGCTCATCGACGTCGGCGGGGTCGGTTACGTGGTCCGCTGCGGCTCGCGGACGCTGGATCGGCTGCCCGCGCCCGGCGACGAGGCGCTGCTGCACGTCGAGACCCAGTGGAGCGAGGCGACCGGCATCCGGCTCTACGGGTTCCTGGCCCGCGACGAACGCCGCGCCTTCGTGGCCTTGCAGAACATCCAGGGCGTCGGACCGAAGGCGGCGCTGGGCGTGCTCGACGTGCTGTCGCCGGCGGAACTGGCGCAGGCCGTGGCGCGCGACGACAAGGCCCTGGTCGGGCGCGCGCAGGGGGTGGGGCCCAAGCTCGCCCAGCGCATCGTCACCGAACTGAAGGACAAGCCGATCAGCGACGGCGTGGTGCAGGCCTTCCACGCCAGCGCCGCCAGCCCGCATGTGCCGACGGTGGCCGGCGAGGCGGTGGCGGCCCTGCTCGGCCTGCAGATCGCCGAGGTCACCGCGCGGCGGGCGGTGGATGCGGCCCTGTTGCGCCTGGGTGAGGACGCCGTCATTCCGGCCGTCATCAAGGCCGCCTTGCAGGAAATCGGCAGATGACTCGCTTGGTTTCCGGCGAGGCGGAGGCCTTCGAGCCGCCCGACCGGGCGCTTCGGCCGCAGACCCTGGCCGAGTTCGTCGGCCAGGAGCAGACCAAGGCCAATCTGGCCATCTTCATCGAGGCGGCGCGCGGGCGCGGCGAGGCGCTGGACCACGTGCTGTTGTTCGGGCCGCCCGGCCTCGGCAAGACCACCCTGGCCCAGATCATCGCCCGCGAGCTGGGGGTGAACTTCCGCGCCACCTCCGGCCCGGTGCTGGCCAAGGCCGGGGACTTGGCCGCCATCCTGACCAATCTGGAGCCGAACGACGTCCTCTTCATCGACGAGGTGCACCGGCTGGCCGCCAATGTGGAGGAGATCCTCTATCCGGCCATGGAGGACCACGTGCTGGACCTGGTCATCGGCGAGGGACCCTCGGCGCGCTCGGTGCGCATCGACCTGTCGCCCTTCACCCTGGTCGCGGCCACGACGCGG
>DASYAQ010000099.1:0-2186 GCA_036501225.1 Caulobacteraceae bacterium
CGGCCCCCCAACTCGCCGGCGCCCTCGTAAAGCTCGACGGTCGCACCGTCGCTCGCCGCCTCCGCGGCGGCGATCATCCCCGCCAGACCGCCCCCGACGACGATCACGTCCGTTCGCTGTTGCATGCCGGCCTCCTATTGCGGACAATTTGTATCCGATTTATATCGGATGCTAGATGTCCGCAATAGGGAAACATCGGCGAATGAGATTGAACGAGGGGGTGGAGTGGGCGGCGCATGCCTGCGCGGTGCTTGCGGCGCTGCCGCAGGGCCGCGGATTGACGGCCGCGACGCTGGCGGCGTTCCACGAGTTGCCGCCCAGCTACATGGCAAAGCAGCTGCAGGCGCTCGCGAAGGCCGGCGTGGTGACTTCCTTGCGCGGCGCGCGCGGCGGCTATCGCCTTGCGCGCCGCCCGTCGGACATCTCCCTATGGGAGGTTGCCGCGGCGATCGAGGGCGAGGATCGCGGTTTCAGGTGCAGCGAAATCCGGCGCAAAGGACCGTGCGCCTCCTCGCCGCAGAGCTGCAAGACGCCCTGCGCGGTGGCGGCCAGCTTCTGGGCCGCGGAGGACGCCTATCGCGAGAGCCTCCGCCGCTGCACCGTCGCGGACATCGTTCGCGAAGTCTTGAAAGGCTCAGACGAGGCCTACGGGCGCAGATTTTCCGCCTGGCTCGCCACCGCCCTTGGGTAGGAAAACATCGAACAATAGATAGTCATCCGCCACGAAGGCCGCTGAGCGTCCGCTAACGCCGCGACCCGGCGTCAAACAATGAGCCGGGATGTCCGCTCGCTCGAGGATTGCGGTCTTGCCTTGCCGGCGGCCCTCGTCATCTTCCAGGGACGATCCCCGGCCATTCATCGAACGGATATTCCCATGCCCACCGCCGAAACCCTGGAACGCTTCATCGGCCGCGTCGAGGCGAACGCGCATGCCGAGGCTTGCGAAGAGTTCTACACCGAGACCTCGACCATGCAGGAGAACCAGGCCCCGCCGCGGGTGGGTCGCGACGCCCATGTCGCGGCCGAGCACCGGATCATGGCGCGGGCCAAGGCCGTCACCTCGACCTGCGTGCGGCCGGTGTTCGTCAGCGGCGATCATGTGGTCATCCGCTGGGTCTTCCACTTCGACTGGCCGGACGGCACGGCCACGCACATGGAAGAACTGGCCTATCAGCGCTGGGAGGGCGAGCGCATCGCGGAGGAGACCTTTTTCTACGATCCCGCCCAGCGGACGCCGAAATAAATCGCCACCGCCGCGCCCGTGGACATCGCCTTGTCCGGCCGTCTAGTCTCGACCCGTCAGGGGGCGGCGCATGATCCACGCACTGGTCGCAGGCGGGCTCGCGATCGCGGCCGCGCTGGTCGTCGCCGTCGTCGTCCTGCTGGTCTGGCGGGCCTTCGCCCAGGCCGCCGGCGCCAGGGCTCTGGCGATTCGCACGCCGAACGGGATCGACGAGGCGATGTTCGCGCCCGTCGGCGGCATCGACCAGTGGGTCACCATTCGCGGCCAGGACCGGTCCAACCCGGTGCTGTTCTTGCTGCATGGCGGTCCGGGCGGAGCGTTGAGCCAGTTCGCCAGCCGGTTCACGCCGTTCGAGCGCGACTTCGTGCTGGTGCAGTGGGATCAGCGCGGCGCCGGGCGCACCTTCGGCCGCAATCGCCGCAACCCGGAGGCGGTCGGGTCGGTCGAGCGGATGGTCGCCGACG
The DNA here is from genome assembly GCA_036501225.1 of Caulobacteraceae bacterium. GTDB lineage: Bacteria > Pseudomonadota > Alphaproteobacteria > Caulobacterales > Caulobacteraceae > Poindextera. The sequence continues at coordinate 1,708 of DASYAQ010000099.1, forward strand.
GCGTCGAGATGGCCGAGTGGCTGTGCGCGCGCCTGGGCCAGGAGAAGATCATCGTCTTCGGACTCTCCTGGGGCTCCGTCCTCGGCGTGCATATGGTCAAGGCGCGGCCGGACCTGTTCTACGCCTATGTCGGGACCGGCCAGGTGGTGAACATGCGGGAGGGCGAGGTGGCGGCCTATGCCCAGGTTCTGGCCAAGGCCACGGCGCGCCAGGACGTCAAGCGGATCGCGGCCCTGCGGAAGAGCGGCGCGCCGCCCTATCGCTCGCCGCGGCAGCTCATGGCCCAGCGGCGAGTCGCCGGTGCCTACGAGGCGGACGCGCCCTCGCCTCGGGCGATGCTCGCCGCCATGCTGACCGCGCCGGGCTACCGCCTGCGCGACGGGCTGGACTTCATGGCCGGGGCCAAGGCCACCGAGCGCCGCTTCATCGACCGCGAGATGAAGGGCCCCCTGATGGACATCGACCTGAAGGCGCTCGGG
>DASYAQ010000100.1:0-2475 GCA_036501225.1 Caulobacteraceae bacterium
TCGACGCTGGTGCCCATGGCGTACTGGTTGTTCTCGATGATGTAGACCGCCGGCAGCTTCCACAGGGCGGCCATGTTGAAGCTCTCATAGACCTGGCCCTGGTTGGCCGCGCCGTCGCCGAAATAGACGAAGGCCACCGCCTTATCGTCGCGATACTTGTTGGCGAGCGCGAGGCCAGTGCCGAGGCTCACCCAGGCGCCGACGATGCCGTGGCCGCCGTAGAAGCCGTGCTCGAGGCTGAACATGTGCATCGAGCCGCCCTTGCCCTTGGAGGCGCCGGCGGCGCGGCCGGTGAGCTCGGCCATCACCGTCTTGGGGTCCATGCCGGCGGCCAGCATGTGGCCATGGTCGCGGTAGCCGGTGATCACCTGGTCGCCCTCGCGGCGGACGGCTTGCATGCCGACGGCGATGGCCTCCTGGCCGATGTAGAGGTGGCAGAAGCCGCCGATCAGGCCCATGCCATAGAGCTGGCCGGCGCGCTCCTCGAAGCGGCGGATGAGCAGCATGTCGCGGTAGAAGCCCAGCAGGCGCTCGGCGTCAGCCTTTCCGTTCGCGCCCTTGCGGGCGGCGGACTTGGCCGGTGCGCGCGTCATGAAAAGGCTCCAGATAACCTCGAGGGCCCGGCGGACGCCGGCGGTCAGCCCTTGGCGGGCGCGACGCGGATCACATAATCCCTCGGATCGACAAAGCCTAGAAGGTCATGCGCCCGCTCTTCGAGCAGGTCGGCGCTGAGGCTCTGATCGCGCAGCAGATGGGCGCGGATCTCCAGGTCGTGGCGGTCGGCGCGTAGCTGGGCGAGCTCGGCCTCCTTGGAGAGCAGGGTCTCGCGGCGCTGTTTGGTGAGCAGCAGTCCACGCTCACCGGTGAGGGCGTGGAAGGCGAAATAGAAGATCAGCACCGCCAGGACGGCGGTCGGCAGATAGGTCTGGAGACGCAGCAGCATCGGCCGACTCACGAGGCCCATAAGGATGACCCTGGAATATCGGCGCCGCCCTTTAACGCAAGGCTAATGAGGGATCCCGTCCGATACAGGCCGAACAGGCGGCGCGCCGATCCGGTAAAAAACTTTCGGTCAGGCTGCTGCTCCGCTTGCATCGCCAACCGGGCGGCATAGGGTCGACATGCGTCCGGGCGGGCTGGGCGTGAGAACAACCGCCAAGGCGGGGGGCAGTACGATGAATTTCAGGCTTGAAGCCCAAGCGGCGGCCGGACTTGCGGCCCTGTTGCTGGCGGCGACTTCCGCGAACGCGACCAACCTGATCACGAACGGAGATTTCGAGACGGGTGATTTCACCGGTTGGACCGAGGTCGATCAGGCGGGCGGCTTTGGCAGCTGGTTCGTACAGGCCGAAGGCGACGGAACGCCGATTAATGGCTTGCCCACGCCGACACTCGCTACCGGCGGTTCCTTTTTCGCCTCCACGGACCAGACGGGGCAGGGCAGTCACTCACTCAGCCAATCCTTTACCGGTACGGCGGGCGGCACTTATGTTCTTTCCTTTGACGCCTATGCGAACGATCTATCCGGCGTTGGACCGGAGGGAACCGGAACTGACTACACCACTTATCCGAACCAGCACGTCGAAGTCGATCTGAATGGCAGTGTCATCTATTACGGCATCCTGACGCCGGACTGGGCGGCCTATAGCATCAACGTTTCGAGCGATGTGGTGACGGGCACGAACACGCTTACCTTCGTTGAAGTCGATAACCAGCTGGTTCTGAACGAGGGATTGGACAACGTCAGTCTAACGGCCGGCGCTCCCGAACCCGCCGCGTGGGCGTTGCTGCTCACGGGTTTCGCCGGCCTGGGCGGGGCGGCGCGCGTTGCTCGGCGTCGGATGCTTGTGTCGACCACCTGAGCGGCGGCTGGTCGTCTCAATTCGCCGATCGAGGCGCCGGCTTGTCGAAAAGCAGGCGGTGGCCGAAGTCCTGGTTCGCGCCGACGACGCAGACGGGCGCGCCGTGGGCGATCGAGATCGTCGCCGGACTCATGAAGCCAGCCCAGTACCGGTAGAGACCGGCGCGCGTGGAAACCTCGATGAGGCCCGGGTGGTCGAACTGGCAGACCGGGTAAAGGCCGAAGCCCCAGCCGCCGCCGGTGGCGACGTCGCTGCACTGGATGGCGCCGTGCTCGCGGGCGAACTTCGCGCCACCGAAGGCGACGATCTGGAGGGGGTGGCCCGCCGTCACGCTCGAGGCCGGGGCGATGGTCGTGCAGGGTGGGCCGGTGACCGTCCAGGCCTTGTAGCCGGCGATCCCTTCCTTGGTATGCTGGATCCAGTCCTGACCCATGCCGACCAGTCCGGCGATGCCGAGCAGGGTCGCGCCAATGATGGCGACGCGCTGCGATCGCCCCCCGAAGTCGCGCGAGAGATCGACGGCGCGGCGCGGTCCGGCGGCCGAACCTGGCGTGTTCACCTCAGGCCTCGATCCGTCGCACGCGCCGGCTCCGGCGGGACGATGTAGGCCAGG
>DASYAQ010000101.1:0-10805 GCA_036501225.1 Caulobacteraceae bacterium
CCGATGGCTGGATTGATGCGTGGCGCGTCAACCGCTACCCTCCAGGCTAACCTCTTGCCACGGTGGCCACTCGATGACGCTTTCCTGTCTTTGCGGTCAAGTTCACGTCACGGTGCAAACGCGGCCGGAGTACGTCAATGAGTGCAACTGTACACTGTGTCGTAAATCCGGCGCTCGCTGGGGATATTTTCATCCGTCGGAGGTGGACATCGGGGGCTCCACGACAGGATATTGCCGAGCGGATAAGGAAGACCCGAATGCGGAAGTCCATTTCTGCGCCGAGTGCGGTTCAACGACCCATTTCATCCTGACCAAAGGCGCTGTAGCGAAGTTCGGAAACACGCTCATGGGCGTCAATATGTGGCTGGCGGATGAGCGAGACCTGTGCGGCGTTGAAGTGCGTTATCCCGACGGACAGGCCTGGTCCGGCGCTGGCGCCTTTGGCTATATCCGGGAGCCTCGGATCATCAGTTGAGTAGCGGCGCGTGAGTGACTCTTTCCACCCCGTTGCCGACGTTCGAGGAATCTGCTTGCCGGCTAATGAGGTCGTCGAATTGGCTCCTAACGGCTCGTCGCCTGGTCGGGCGGCTCCTTCCCTTGCGCCAGCCCAATTCCGTCCACGAACAGGCTGATATGGCTGGGATTGTTCGAAAGCAGGGATCGCCCAAAGACCTCGACAGGTAACGGCGAGAAGATCTGGTAGCGGGCGAGCGCTTCCAACGCCGCGTGCGTCTCTCCCAGATGGCCGTAGCTGGCAGCGAGAAATGCGTAGGCGGTCGGGCTGTCTGTCTGCTGTGTGGCCTCTTTCATAAGGGCGATTACGTCGCTGAAGCGTCCCTGTTGGAACCGGGCCACACCCATGAGCAGCAGCTGTCTCGGGCGACTTGGCCCCATGGGGTCCAGGCGCATCGCGGTCTCAAAATGCTCGACGGCCAGGTCGGTGTCTCCGGCGCGCGTCCGCACCAAGCCGCTCGTTTGCCAGGCCCGCGCGCATCCCGGGTTCAGGGCGATGGCCTTTTCCACCAGTGCAACGGCGCCAGCCAGGTCGTGTTCGAAATGGATGGCGCTGCGGGAGGCGGTGGCGAGCACATCGGCGTCGTCTCCCGCCGCCTTCACCGAGCGATGCACCATCTCGATGGCCTCGCGCCGGTTCTGCTCTGGATGATCGCACCATCCGAAGATGTCGATGAAATAGCAGCAGGATCCTGCGGCGCTCAACGCCAGCCCAAAGCCGGGGTCGAGAGAAATAGCGCGCTTCAGCAGGTCGAGCGCCTGCAACGTCTCGGTCCGGTCGAGGCTGCGGCTGAGGGCCAAAGCGCGAAGATAGAGATCATAGCTGCCCATGTTCTCGGTCGGGCGCGCGGAAGCGCGGCGGACTTCGGCGTCGAGCACCGTGGGCTCGATCTTGCCCGCGACGGCAAGCGCCACTTTGTCCTGCAAGACGAAGACGTCTTCGAGCGTGTCCTCAAAGCGATGCGTCCAGATCTGCGCGCCATCACTGGCGTCGATTAGCTGCACGCCAATGCGGACGCGACCACCCGCCTGGCGAATGCTCCCCTCGAGCACATAGCGTACGCCAAGTTCACGAGCCGCCTCGCGAGGGCTCACCCCCTTGCCTTTGAACGACAGGCTCGAGCCGCTTGCGATGACGAAGATCGACCTGATGCGCGACAGCGCCTCGACGATCTCGACCACCATGCCGTCAGCGAAGTAGTCCTGACCTTCGGACCCCGTCATGTCGCTGAACGGGAGAACCGCGATCGAGGCCTTGCTCGGAAGCGCCGAGCTCGCCGCTGCTGGCGAGGCCGCGGCGCCGGGTTGGCCAATGAGATCGGCGATGCTGGCGACCACCTTGCGCCAGCCGGGCGCCTCCAGATCACCCGACCAGCCAGTCAGGTCGGCGCACTGGATCTGATCGAAAGGCATCGGCAACGTGGACTGATCGACGGACAGTTGGACCAGCTTGTCGGCCTCGCGGGCCCGATTGGCTTCCGAGCGCACCCACTGAGATTTCACCGCGTCGGCCGACCAGATCACCACAACGGCCTTAGCCGAACGAAGTTGATCCTCGATCACATCAGCGTAGGCGCGGTGCGACGGCAGATCATCATCTCGCCAGACGCTGTAGCCCAGCATTCGCAGCGCTTCGGCCACGATCTCGGCGTGCCTGGCCGTGGAGCGGGCATAGGAGATGAAGGCGTCCGACATGCATGCGCGACCCCCTACCTCTGGTCGCTACCCGCGACCCTAATGAAGCGGGGGAGACCGCGGCAAGAAAAAGCTGCGAAGGCCGCCCGGACAGTTGGTCTGAACGTCTGCTCGTGGGCCTGACTGGGGTTGGCATGTCTGCTTCCGGCCCGCTCCCCACGCTTCGTGACCACCTCCGGATCGTTCCGAGCGCCCTGCGCCGAGCGGCCCTAGCCCAACTCCCGCGACCGCCGCGCCGCCGCCGACACGGTTTCGGCCAGCAGCGGCCCAAGCCCCGCCTCGCCCATGAGCACCTTCAGCGCCGCCTCGGTGGTGCCGCCGGGGGAGGCGACTTTGCGGCGGAGGGCGGCGGGGTCTTCGTTCGAGCGGTCGAGCAGGGCCGCGGCGCCGACCACGGTGGCGCGGACCAGGGCCTTGGCGGCTTCGGGGTCAAGGCCCTCGGCGACGCCGGCGGCGGCCAGGGCTTCCATGAAGGCGTAGAGATAGGCCGGCGCCGAGCCGGAGACGGCGACGGCGGCGTCCATCAGCGCCTCGTCGGCGAGGTCGACCGTGGTCGCCACCGGATCGAACAGCACATGCGCGGCGGCCCGCGCGCCGGCGGCGTCGGCGAAGATGGAGACCGCGCCCTTGCCAACGGCGACGCCGGTGGTCGGCATCACGCGCGCGACCGCGCGAGGGGCGAAGGCGGCGGCCAGATCGGCGGTGCGGACGCCGGCGGCCACCGAGACCACCACGGCGCGGGGGGCGAGCAGCGGCGCGACCGCGGCCGCGGCCGCGCGCCAGTCCTGCGGCCGCATGGCCAGCACCACCAGCGGCGCCTCGGCCAGGACTTCGATCGGCGGATTCAGCCGCGCGCCCTTGGCGGCGGCCTCATGGGCGGCGGCGCCGGCCCGCGGATCGCTGATGACGAGGTGCGAGGCTTCGAACGCGCCGGTGGCCAGCCAGCCCTCGATCAAGGCTCCGCCCATGTGGCCGGCGCCGAGGACCAGGATCGGCGTCATCGCAGGGCGCTTAGGCCTGGCCGACCGTTTCGAACATGCAGGCGGCCATGGCGTCCTCGGGCGCCTTGCCGCCCTTCAGCAGGAACGAGAAGGCCGGATAGAAGCGGTCGGCCGCCTCCACCGCCGCGTCGATCATCGAGGCGGCCTGGGCCAGCGTCGGCCGTTCGCCGTGCGGCAGGCCCAGCGCATGGCGGAAGACCACCTCGCCATCGTCGCTCCAGACCTCGAAATGGCCCAGCCAGATGCGCTGGTTGACCAGCGACAGCAGCTCGCAGGTCGCGGTGCGCTGCGCCTTCAAGGCCTGCAGGTCGAGGGCCAGGCACAGCTGCAGGCAGTCGGCCTCGGGCCGCCAGGCGAACCACAGCTCGTAGTCCTTCCAGTCGCCGGTCAGCGCGAAGGCCAGATCGCCGTCCTCGGTGCGGTCGAAGCTGAGGTTCTCGGCGTTCAGCACATGCTCGACGACCTCCAGCGGATCGGAGCCGGTTTCGATATCGTCTTCTTCGGAGTGGGGAAGGTCCATGGGGCCTCGGGGTTGCTCCTGCGCGGCGACCGCGTCGGCGACCGCCATAGTGAATCAGTACCTAATCTGCTTTGCGGCCGGCGTCTCAACCGGCTTCGTCCTACGCGCGAGCGGCGTCTCCGTTCGCGGCCTTCGACTTAGTCGTTTTCGCCGCCTTCAAGACCGCGACCTCTTCACGCAGGGCGGCGAGCTCGGCCTTCACGGCCTCGAATTCGTCGCGCCGGATCAGATCGAACTCCGTCGCCATCTTGTCGGCCTGGGCGCGGAAGGCGGTCTTGGCCTCTTCGCCGGCGGCCTGTGCAAGCCCGAGCGCGGCGTTGGTCAGCTTGGCGAACTCGTCGAGAAAGGGGTTTTGGCTCTGCATGGCCCCTTATATGGGAAACAGAAATTTAATGCGAAGGGATTGGACCCTCGCCGGCTGTATAAGCGTGGTTGCGTAGGAGTCCGGTCGCCTTGGTCTTTCCAGATTTCAACCCGGTCATTGTCCAGCTCGGACCGTTCGCGCTGCGCTGGTACGCGCTGGCCTATGTGGCGGGGATCATCCTCGGCTGGCGCTATGCGGTCGGCCTGGTGCGCAACCCCAGGCTCTGGGGACCGCGCAAGCCGACCGTGACCGTGCCGCAGATCGACGACCTGGTGCTGTGGATTACGCTGGGCGTCATCGTCGGCGGACGGCTGGGCTATGTGCTGTTCTACATGCTGCCCTCGGCGCAGGAGCGGCCCTTTCTGTTCGCTCACCCCTGGGAAATATTCGAGATCTGGCACGGCGGCATGAGCTTCCACGGCGGGGCGATCGGGGTGGCGCTGGCGGTCACCGGTTTTGCGCTCATCAACCGGGTCGACGTCCTGCTGCTGGCCGACCTGGTGGCGCCCTGCCAGCCGATCGGGCAGTTCTTCGGCCGCATCGCCAACTTCATAAACGGCGAGCTCTGGGGCCGGGTGACGCACGGGCCGTGGGGCATGATCTTCTGCAGCCCGCACATCCGCATGAGCAACGGCGGCGACTGTCCGGCCGGCCTGGAGCCGCGCCATCCGAGCCAGCTCTACGAGGCGGCGCTGGAAGGCGTGCTGATCTTCCTGGTCCTGCGCCTGGCCACCCACAGATGGCATTGGCTGCAGCGGCGCGGCGCCATCACCGGCCTCTTCCTCATCCTCTATGGCGCCATCCGCATCCTGCTGGAGCAGGTGCGCAACCCGGATCTGACCATGCCGGTGTTTCCGTTCGGCCTGACCATGGGGATGATGCTGTCGGCGCCCATGGTGCTGATCGGCGCGGTCCTGCTCTGGCAGGCCCTGAAGGCGCCGGCGCCGGACCAGCCGGCCCATGAGCCTGCTTGAGCGGCTCAAGACCGAGATCGCCGTCGGCGGACCGATCAGCGTCGCCGACTATATGACGCGCTGCCTGCACGACCCGACCTTCGGCTACTACGCCACCCGCCCGGCGCTGGGCGAGGACGGCGACTTCATCACCGCGCCGCTGGTCTCGCAGATGTTCGGCGAGCTGATCGGGCTGTGGGCGGTCGAGACCTGGCGGCGGCTGGGCGCGCCGGGGCGTCTGCTGCTGGTCGAGGCCGGGCCGGGTGACGGAACGCTGATGAGCGACGCGCTGCGCGCCGCCCGCCATGCGCCCGGCTTCCTGGCCGCCGCCGAGCTGTGGCTGGTCGAGACCTCGCGGCCTCTGATCGCCGATCAGAAGGGCGCGTTGGCGGGCGCGCCGCTCGAGCCGCGCTGGATCGAGAGCATGGCCGAGCTGCCGTGCGACGCGCCGGTGGTGCTGGTCGCCAACGAGCTGCTCGACTGCCTGCCCGCGCGCCAGCTGGTGCGCAATCCGCTCGGCTGGGCCGAACGTAAAGTCGGGCTCGATGCTCACGGCAACCTGGCCTTCGGCCTCGCGCCGGTCCTGGGCGGGCCCAGCGAGGCCGATGACCGGATCGGCCAGATCACCGAGATCTCCGCGGCCCAACAGGCCTTCGGCGCCGAACTCGGCGGCCTGGTGGCGCGCCAGGGCGGAGCGGCGCTGGTGATCGACTATGGCCGCGACGAACCCGGCTTCGGCGACACGCTGCAGGCGTTGAAGGGGCACGAGAGCGTCGATCCCCTCGCCTGCCCCGGCGAAGCCGACCTGACCGTTCACGTCGACTTCCCCGCCGTGCTCGCCGCCGCCTGGAGCGCCGAGGCCTCGACCGCGCTGCTCAACCAGGGCGAATTCCTGCGCCGGCTTGGCATCGAGCAAAGGGCCGAGGCGCTGAAGTCGTCGCGGCCCGACCAGGCCGCCCGCATCGGCCGCCAGCTCGACCGGCTGATCGGCGATGACAAGATGGGCCTGCTGTTCAAGGCCGCCTGCATCCATTCCACGGGCCTGGTCCCGCCCGGCTTCGAGGACGCGGCATGAGCGGGATCGAGCCGTTGTCTTCGCCGCTGCTCGCCGCCCAGCCGGGCATCCGCCACGCCTTCTTCACCCGTCGGGGCGGCGTCAGCCGAGGCGTCTATGCCAGCCTGAACCTCGGCCCTGGCTCCAATGACGACGCGGCCGACGTGCGGGAGAACCGCCGCCGGGCGGCCGGTTATTTCGCGGTTCAGCCAGCCTCGCTGCTCACCGGCTACCAGATCCATTCCGCGCGCACGATGACCGTCGATGGCCCCTGGCGAGGCGGGCCGCCGCAGGGCGACGCCATTGTCACGGCGACGCCCGGCATCGCCTGCGGCGCCCTGGCCGCCGATTGCGCGCCGGTGCTGATCGCCGACGCCGAGGCCGGCGTCGTCGCGGCGGCGCATGCCGGCTGGAAGGGCGCGCTCGGCGGGGTGGTCGCATCGGCGGTCGCGGCCATGACGGCGCTCGGCGCGCGGCCCGAGCGCATGGCCGCCGCCGTCGGCCCATGCATCGGGCCCGACTCCTACGAGGTCGGGCTGGAATTCCTCGACCGGTTCGTCGCCGAGGCGCCGGGCGCGGCGCGCTTTTTCCGAGCCGGCGCGGCGGCGGACAAGCGCCTGTTCGACCTGCCGGGCTTCGTGCTCGATCGCCTGAGCCTGGCCGGGGTCGGCGCCAGCGAATGGATCGGCCTGGACACCTATGCCGATGCCGAGCGGTTCTATTCCAACCGCCGCGCTCTGCACCTGAGCGAAGCCGACTATGGCCGGCTGCTCTCGGCCATCATGCTGGCGGCTGATACTTGACGAAGGTCAGCGGCGGGGCGCGCAGCTTGACATAGACCAGCTCGGGGTCGTCGGGGCTGAGGTTGTAGACGATCCCGCTGCCCTGGAACCCGGCCTTGGTCAGCAGGCCCAGCATGGGCGCGTCCGACACCTTGATGGTGACGAACATCCGGTCGTCCTGGTGGGCCGTCTCGCAGCGCATGAGCAGGGCCAGGCCCAGACCCTGGCGGCGATAGCGCTCGGCGACGAAAATCATCTCCACCAGCGGCCGGGTGAAGAAATCCAGGCTGGTCAGGGCGTAGCCGACCGGCGCCCCGCCGACGTCGGCGACCCAGGCGCGGCCCTGGTTGAGCAGCCGCGAGGCCTTGCGGCCATAGGCCGGCTGGGCGAGTTGCGGGTCGATCCGGCCGAGGCCGGTCAGATCGGCGCCCCAGGCGGGACGGAGGGTGGCTTGCAGCGTGGTCATGCGGCCCGGCGGATCGTTTGCACCTCGCCGTCATGCGGCGGGACTTGCCCGCCGGTCAAGCGCTGCTAGAAGCCTCGCCATGGCGGCAAAGCGGATGGGGCCGATTCGTAGATGAAGCTTCTGGCCGGCAATTCGAACCGGACGCTCGCCGAGGCGATCGCCGCCTATCTGGGCCTGCCCCTGACCAAGGCGCAGATGCGCCGCTTCGCCGACAACGAGGTCTTCATCGTCATCGACGAGAACGTCCGCGGCGAGGACGTCTTCGTCATCCAGTCGACCAGCTATCCGGCCAACGACAACCTGATGGAGCTGTTGATCTGCATCGATGCGCTGACCCGCGCCTCGGCCAGGCGGATCACCGCGGTCATGCCCTATTTCGGCTATGCGCGGCAGGACCGGAAGACCGGCGGCCGCACGCCGATCTCGGCCAAACTGGTGGCCAATCTCATCACCCGCGCCGGCGCCGACCGGGTGCTGACCGTCGACCTGCATGCCGGCCAGATCCAGGGCTTTTTCGATATTCCCACGGACAATCTGGTGGCGACGCCGGTGTTGTCCGAGGATATCCGCGAGCACTATCGCCACGCCGGCGAACTCTTGATCGTGTCGCCGGATGTCGGCGGCGTGGTGCGGGCGCGGGCGCTGGGCAATCGGCTCGACACCGACATCGCCATCGTCGAGAAGCGCCGGCCGGCGCCGGGCCAGAGCGAGGTGATGAACATCATCGGCGACGTCTCCGGCCGCCGCTGCATCCTGTTCGACGACATTGTCGATTCGGCCGGCACGCTTTGCACGGCCGCCCAGGCGCTGATCGACAACGGCGCCATCGAGGTCGCGGCCTATGTCACCCACGGGGTGCTGTCCGGCGCCGCGACCGAACGGGTGCGGGCCTCGGCGCTGAAGGAGCTGGTGGTCACCGATTCGATCGAAGCGCCCTTGCACGTTCAGGATTGCGACAGGATCCGGGTGGTTAGCATCGCGCCGCTGATCGGCGAGGCAATCCGCCGAATCGCCAATGAGGAATCGGTTTCCACGCTGTTCGATTGACAAGGCCGCGGACTCCGCTGAGGCAATCGACAAGGCCGCGCTTGCCCGGCGCGTCATAATCTTGACTATCCTTATCCATAGGGCGCGCTTCTCGGCGCCAGGACGGCAGGACAAATGACATCGATCGCGCCCATCCGCATGGTCTTGATCGCGAGCCTGGCCCTCTGCGGCGCCGGCCTGGCCAGCTGCAGCGAGCCAGCGCCGCCGCCTCCGCCGCCGCTCGCGCCGCCGCCGACGCCGGCGGCCTTTTCGCTGTCCACCCGGGTCATCGCCAATGCCGCGGCCTACGAGGACTACATGGCCAGGGCCGCCCTGGTCGACCCGAACTTCAAGAGCGGCGCCGACGTCGCCGAGGCGTTGAAGCTGGGGGCGAGCGACGATCCGCAGGCGCTGCTGCGCGGCGAGATCGCCTATGCCGCCATCGCCGCGCTGCAGGATCCGAACTACGTCGCCAGCGTCCGCAACTATTCCGAAAACGATGCGGCGCGCCGGCAGCTGGCCGGGCTGATCGAGCAGGATCCGCGCTATGTGCTCGGCCTGCCGGGCGCCAATACCGCCGCCGGCCTGGCCATCGCCGCCCTCACCGACCAGGGCCAGAAGCTGAAGGCCGCCGGCGCGGCGGTGAAACAGTCGGCCTATGACGTGCAGCATCAGGCGTGGTCGAAGGAGTTCGTCCCCGACCGCGACGAGCGGCTGGCCTCGGCCAAGAACTCCTCGGGCTTCACCTTCACCGGCCGGGCCGACGAGCTGGCGCACCTGCAGCGCGCCGCCGCCGGGTTCGAGCCCCTGGCGCTGAACGCCCCGGCGGCGACCGCGCCCTATCCGCCGGTGGTGATCCGCGGCCTGGCGGTGGCGGCCCTGGCGCTGCTGGGCGAGGCCGGCGAAGAAAACGAGACCCTGGTCGCGCCGCTGCTGACCGACCCGACCAGCGCCAACTGCCTGAACATGGCCAAACTGAACCTCTATCAGTGCCTGGCGGTGGCCAAGCCCTATTACGAGGACATCTTCTGCCTGGGCGAGCACGTGCTGTCCGACACCGGCGAGTGCGTGATGATCGACGCGGGCGCGCCGGCGCCGCCGGCGCCCTCGACGCTGGAGCCGCCGCCGGCGCCTACCCCGGCCCCCGCCAAGCTTGCGCCATCCCGTCACCGCGCCGGCTAAAACCCCGCCGGCCGTTGCGCGCGGCGGCCGATGCGTGTATCTAGCCGGCCGCAATTTCACCTGCTGACGCCGCGCAGCCCAGCGCGGCGTTTCATTTCGAGAGCCCCCGAATGGCCGATATCGTCCTTGACGTGGAAGTCCGCGAAAACACCGGCACAGGCGGCGCGCGCGACGTTCGCCGCTCCGGCGGCGTCCCCGGCGTGCTCTATGGCGGCAAGCTCGGCCCGGTGGCGCTCAGCGCCCGCGCCAACGCCTTCCGCAAGGCGCTGCATTCCGGCAAGTTCCTCGGCCACATGGTGACCCTGAAATACGGCGGCGAGAGCCAGCCGGTCATCGCCAAGGACATCCAGTTCCACCCGGTCACCGAAGAGCCGATCCATTTCGACCTCTATCGCGTCGACCTGACCCAGCTGATCCGCATCTCGGTGCCGGTGCACTTCCGCAACCACGAAGACTCGCCGGGCATCAAGCGCGGCGGCACGCTGAACATCGCCCTGCACGAGATCGAGCTGATGGCCCCGGCCGGCTCGATTCCCGAAGAGCTGGTCATCGACCTGACCGGCCTGGATATCGGCGACACCATGCGCGCGGCCGATATCGTGCTGCCGCAGGGCGTCGAGTTCTCCGCTCACCACCGCGACGCCACGGTGGCCTCGATCGCCACCTCCTCGGCCATGCAGTCGGAAGAGGCCGATGAGGCCGCCGCCGCCGCCGTCGCCGAGAGTGTCGAACCGGAAGCCGAGGCCGAATAGGCCGCCCGCGTCCGAACGCGAACGCAAAGCCCATGCTGATCCTGGTGGGCCTGGGCAATCCCGAGGCGAAGTACGCGCACAATCGCCACAACCTGGGTTTCCTGACCCTGGGCGCGATCGCCAAGCGCTGGGAGTTCGGTCCCGAGCGGGCCAAGTTCAACGCCAGGATCGCCGAGGGCGCGGTCGACACCGACAAGGGTCGGATCGCCGCCCTGCTTCTCAAGCCGCAGACCTTTTACAACGACAGCGGCCTGGCGGTGAGCCAGGCGGTGAAGTTCTACAAGGCCCAGCCCGGCGACGTGGTGGTCTTTCACGACGAGATCGACCTCGCCCCCGGCCGGTTCCGCATGCGCACCGGCGGCGGCGCGGCCGGCAATAACGGCATACGCTCGATCGCCGCCGCCATCGGCCCCGATTTCCGCCGCGCCCGGATGGGCATGGGCCACCCCGGTCACAAGGACCTGGTGATGACCTATGTGCTGTCGGACATTCCCAAG
>DASYAQ010000102.1:0-10327 GCA_036501225.1 Caulobacteraceae bacterium
TCGAGCTTTTCCGAGGTCTTCATCTGCGGCACCGCCGCCGAGGTGACCCCGGTCGCCGAAATCGCCGAGCACCGCTACACGCCCGGCAACATCTCGCTGTCGCTGATGGACGACTATTCCAAGCTGGTCCGCCGCCAACTGGTGATGGCCTGAAAGGACCTCTCCCAGAGGGAGAGGCAGGGGCCCGCGCGCGTAAGCGCAGCGGGACAGTGAGGGGTTAGGGCCTCTCGGATTATCCTGAAACGGCGTACGCCCTCATCCTCCCACAGCGCGAGGCGCTGTGGGCCCCTCCTTCTCCCCACGGGAGAAGTTAGGAGACGCGGGCCCCTCCTTCTCCCTCTGGGAGAAGTCTTGTGAGCGTGGATCGAACGCCGTCGGTTGGGCGTTTCAGTCCAAGAATCGCCCGACCAAGGAGCACGCCATGCTGGGAGCCACCACCAAACACGCCATGCTGGGAGACAGCCAGGCCGTCGCCACCATTCCGGTGACCGACGCCGCCCGCGCCAGGGCCTTCTATGAGGGCAAGCTCGGTCTCGAACTCAACGAAACCCGGCCTGGCGTCGCCACCTACAAGAGCGGCGGCGCGGTGCTGTTCGTCTATGAGACCGACAAGGCCGGCACCAACAAGGCCACCGCCGCCACCTGGCCGGTCGCCGACGTCGACGCGGTTGTCGCCGAGCTGAAGAGCCGCGGCGTCGCCTTCGAGCGCTATGACGACCTGCCGAACACGGAAATGCACGGCGACATCCATGTCAGCGGCGCGATGAAGGTGGCCTGGTTCAAGGATCCCGACGGCAACATCCTGTCCATCGTCAGCGGCGACTGACCAGGCGCAACCCTTGCCGGTCCCGCGGCGACCCTCGATAGAGGGCCGATGAAGCTCATCATCGATACCGACATCGGCGACGACTACGACGACATCCTCGCCCTGGCCGTCGCCCTGGCCAGCCCGGAGCTGGACATACTGGGCGTGACCACGGTGGTGGGGGATTCGGCGTTGCGAGCGCGGCTGACCCGGCGCTTCCTCAACCTCGCCGGCCGCGAGGACATCCCCGTCGCCGTCGGCGCGAGCTTGCGCACCGGCGCGCCCTTCACGCACAGGCGCTGGGCGCATGGCGGCCCCGAGCTCGCCGGCGACGAACCGCGGGCCCTGGACTTCCTGCTGCAACAGATCGCCGCCAATCCGGACCAGGTCACGCTGCTGGCCATCGGTCCACTGACCAATCTCGCCGAAGCCTTGGCGCGCGATCCCGCCGTGTTCCGGCGGCTGCGGCGGATCGTGCTGATGGGCGGCTCGGTCCGTCGCGGCTATCGCGACCTGGCGTGGCAGGGCGAGGGCAAACCCTCGACCGAATACAACATCCTCTCCGACATCAAGGCCGCCCAGGCCGTGTTCGAGGCCGGCGTGCCCCTGGGCGTCGCGCCGCTTGACGGGACCATGGTCGTGCTCGACGAGCTGAAGCGCCAGCTGGTCTTCACCCGCTCCACCCCGATCACCGACGCGCTGGCGCTGACCTATCTGCAATGGTCCGCCGTCGCCGGCCGCACCACGCCGATCCTGTTCGACACCGCCGCCCTGGCCTTCGCCATCGACCCGTCGATGTTCAAGGTCGAATCCTTGCGCCTCGCCGTCGACGACGCCGGCTACACCCGCGAGGTCGATGGCCCCGCCAATGCCGATGTCTGCCTCGACTGCGACGAGGACGCCTTCCAGCGCTGGCTGATGCCGCGTCTGGTCGGCCGGCCGGCGCGGGGGTAGAGGCTAGTCTTCAGGATCGGGGGAGGGGGCTTTGGCGGCGGACACGGACACCCTTTGGGCGGTGATCGTCGGCGCCGTCCTGGCGACGGTGGGCGGCTTTGCGGCGACTCAGCTGGAGCAGTTCTTCCGCCGGCGCGAGCGCCGGCGCAGCGCCGCGCTGCTGTTCGGCGAAATCCTTTCGGTGATCGAACTGATCACGGCGCTGGCCGACGACGCGCGCGGGCGTGGCGATCCTTACGGTCAGCTGACCATGCGGCTGCTGCGCGCGGTGCGGCGCGAAGCCGACGCCTATGACCGCAACCGCGAGCAGCTCTACGATCTGCCCAACGCCAAGCTCCGTGCGCTGATCCACGCCCTGATGGTGCGGATGACCCTGACGCTGGACGGCGTCTTCGACACCACCGCCGAGATCGCCGCGGCCGAAAGCGCCGCCAAGGCGCTCGGCGCGGACGACCCGGCGAGAGCCGAGATGCTGCGGCGGCTGGACGGCCTGCGCGAGACCCGCGCCAGCGGTTTCGACTTCGCGGTCGAGACGGTCGGGGAGATCAAGCCGATCATCGCCGTCCTGCAGCCGCTGGCGAAGGAGTCCTTCGAAGCCTATGCGACCGTGGTCGACCGCCCGACGGCCTTCAACCAGAGCCAAGGCAAGCCAGGATGAGCCGCCCGGGACCCCAGCCGGGACCTTTGGGCGACCTGAAGGTGGTCGAGATGGGCCAGCTGATCGCCGGGCCCTTCTGCGGGCAGTTGCTGGGCGACATGGGCGCCGAGGTGGTCAAGGTCGAGCCGCCGGGCGCCGGCGATCCCATGCGGGTCTGGGGCCAGGGCGCGCCGGTCTGGTGGGAGGTGATCGCCCGCAACAAGTTGTCGGTGTCGCTGAACCTGAGGACGCCTCGGGGCCAGGCGCTGGCGCGGCGGTTGATCGGCGAGGCCGATGTGCTGATCGAGAACTTCAAGCCCGGCACGCTGGAGGGCTGGAACCTGGCGCCGGAGGATCTGCGCCGGGACTACCCGCGCCTGATCGTCGTGCGCATGTCGGGCTATGGCCAGACCGGGCCCTATTCGGGCCGCGCCGGCTTCGGCGGCATCGCCGAGGCCTTCGGCGGCTGGCGCCGGCTGGTCGGCGATCCCGACCGGCCGCCGTCGCGCATGGGCGTCTCGATCGGCGACACGCTGGCGGCCAGCTATGGCTGCATGGGCGTGCTGGCCGCCCTGCACCACCGCGAGCGCAGCGGCCGCGGCCAGGTGATCGACGCGGCGCTCTATGAATCGGTGCTGCAGGTGATGGAGGGCATGGTGGCCGAATACTCCGCCGCCGGGGTCACGCGGCAGCGGTCGGGGGCCGTATTGCCGGGCATCGCGCCGTCGAACGTCTATCCCTGCGCCGACGGCGAATTCATGATCGGGGCCAACCAGGACGGCCTGTTCCGGCGCCTCGCCGGCGTCATGGGCCGCCTCGAACTGGCCGACGACCCGCGCTATGCCGACCATCGCTCGCGCGGCGACAACCAGATGGAGCTCGACAAGCTGATCGCGGCCTGGACCCGGACCCGGACGGTGGACTTCGTCGAGGCCGCCATGCTGGAGGCCGGCATTCCGGGCGGGCGGCTGTTGGCTCCCGCCGACATGCTGGACGATCCGCACTTCGCCGCCCGCGAGGCGATCGTCGCCATCGATCACCCGCGCTGGCCCGGCCTGAAGATGCAGGCGCCGTTCCCGAAGTTCTCGGAGACGCCCGGCGCGGTGCGTTCGATCGCGCCCCAGACGGTCGGCGAACACAATGGCGCCATCCTGGGCGGGCGCCTGGGCCTGACGTCGGCCGAACTGGCGCGGCTCGAAGCCGAAGGGGTGATCTGAAGGTCATGTTCGAAGGCTGGGACAATTTCTACCTGATGCTCGGGCCCGCGGCGGCGGGGCTGATCGGGCTGCTTTTCGTGGTGGTGACCCTGACGGCGGGGTTCGACCGGTCGAAGGCGGTGCGCGGCCAGGCGCTCTATCTGACGCCGACGGCGCTGCATTTCGGCATGGTGATGGTGATCAGCGCCATCGCCATGGCGCCCAGGCTCGGCGCCGGTGCGACGACCGTCGCCATCGAAGCCGCCGCCCTGGCGGGTCTGGCCGGCGCGGTTCGCGCCAGCATCGGCATCCGCGGCATGAAAACCGGCGAGAACGACCCGCATTGGTCGGACTTCTGGTGCTACGGCATTGCGCCCATCGCGATCTATCTGGGCCTTGGCGCCGCCGCGCTGGCGCTCTGTTGGCGGGCGGCCTGGGCCGCGGAGACGATCGCGGCGCTGTTGCTGATCCTGCTCGCGCTCAATGTCCGCAACGCCTGGGACTTGGTCACCACCATCGCGGCGGTGGCGAAGGACGGCGGCTAACTCACCGTCTCGGCGCTGTAGCGCGCGATCAGGCCGGTGCGGATGGCGTAGCGATAGACGGACGCGAAATAGAGGCAGGCCGTGACCAGATAGGCGATGGCCAGGCCGCCGCCGATGGCGAGGGCCGCCCAATCGGCGGGCTTGCCGGAGACCACCGCGCGCATGGAGGCGAAGACGTAGGATGGCGGCAGGACCCTGGCGATGAGCTGCATCCAGCCGGGCAGCACCGAGATCGGATAGAAGACGCCGGCGAAGGGCGAGACCAGGGTCGGGATCGGCCAGATCAGCCATTCGGAAGCCGGGCCCAGGCGCAGCACGATGGCCGCGCCGGTGATCCCTAAGGCTATCCCGGTCACGAACAGCACCATCAGGAAGGGCGCCAGCGCCGCGCCGTAGGCCAGGAAGGACAGCCCGAACGCCGCCTGCGCCAGCGCCAGCATGACCGCCAGGCCGAGCAGGCTGGTGACGACGCCAGCGGCGATCAGGCCGGCGAGATATTCCGAGGTGCGTAAGGGAGTGGCGAAGAAGTTCAGGAAGTTGCGCGACCAGACGTCCTCGAAAAAGGCCATGGTCACGCCTTGCATCACCCGGGTCAGGAAGTCCCAGAGCAGCACCGCGCCGAGGAGCGCCGGCACGAAGTTGAAGCCGGCGTGGCTGACCGAGTTCAGATACCGCGTGATGAAGCCCCAGAGCAGGATGTCGACGGCCACCCAGGCGAAGATGGGCAGAATGCGCTGGGGGCTGCCGCGATAGAGGTAGAGCTGGCGCAGGATGATGGCGGCGACGCGCGAGGGGTTCATGGCGCGTGTTCCGGCAAGAGCGCCTCGTGCGCCACCTGGACGAACAGGTCGTCGAGGCTGGCCGCGCCATGCTGGTGCGGCAGGGTCTTGGGGTCGCCCTCCAGAACCACCTTGCCGCTGGCCAGGAAAAGCACCCGATCGCAGACCGCCTCGACCTCATACATGTTGTGGCTGGTCCACAGCGCGCCGCCATGGCCCTCGGCGATGAAGGCCTGGACGCCGGCGCGGATGTCGCGGGCGGTGGAGGGGTCGATCGAGGCGGTGGGCTCGTCGAGCAGCAGAAGTCTGGGCCGGTTCAGCATCGCCTTGGCCAGGCCCAGCCGGGTCTGCTCGCCCGAGGACAGCACGCCGGCCTTGGTCTTGCGGTAGCGGGCGAGGTCGTAGGCCTTGAGCAGCTGCTCGATGCGTTCGGAGAGCCCCGTCACCGCGTAGATCATGCCGAAAACGCGCAGGTTCTGCTCGACCGTCAGGTTGCCTGGCAGGGGCGCATAGACTGCGGCGAAATTGGTCCTGGCCAGGGCCCGGCTGCGACTGCCGGCCAGGTCCACGCCATCGATCTCGATCCGGCCGCTGGTCGGGGCGAGCACGCCCAGGACCATGTTGATGATGGTGGTCTTGCCGGCCCCGTTCGGGCCGACCAGCCCGACGATCTCGCCCGGCGCGACGTGGAAGCTGACTCCGTCCACCGCTTGCAAGTCCCCGAAGGTCTTGCACAGATTGTCGACCGAGAGGACGGCGGCGGCGGTCATCGCGGCCTTACTAGCCGGCCGCTCGGTTACGGTCACGCCGTGACGGCCCCGGCCTCCTCGCTCGCCGCCTCGCGGCCGGCCGACCAGCGCGACAGCGCCGCCAGCAGGGCGGCGGGGCTGATCGGCTTGCCCAGATGGTCGTCCATGCCGGCGTCGAGGCATTTCTGCACCTGCTCGGGCAGCACATTGGCGGTCATGGCGATGATCGGCGTCGAGCGGGCGCTCGCCTGCGGCAGGGCGCGGATCGCGCGGGCGGCGGTGAGGCCGTCCATCACCGGCATCTGAACGTCCATCAGCACCAGGTCGAAGCGGGCGCGCTGCATGGCGTCGACCGCGACCACGCCGTTCTCGGCCATCTCGATGGTGACGTCGAAGGGCGCCAGCAGGGTGGCGATCAGTTCACGGTTCACCGCGACGTCCTCGACCAGCAGCATGCGCAAGGGGGTTTCCGGAACCGTCGGGGTCGGCGCCTCCGCCTCCTCGACCAGAGCCTCGGCGCGAGGCAGCACGATCTCGAACCAGAAGGTCGACCCCTGGCCCGGCCGGCTGTCGCAGCCGACGGCGCCGCCCATCAGCTCGACGGTGCGCTTGCAGATGGCCAGGCCAAGGCCGGTGCCGCCGTAGCGCCGCGACACCGTGGCATCGGCCTGGGTGAAGCGGTCGAACAGGGTGTCGATCTTGTCGCGATCGATGCCGATGCCGGTATCGGAGACCTCGATACGCAGCGCATCGCGATCGGAGCCCTTGCGGGTCTGGCGCACGGCCACCGTGACGCCGCCTTCGGCGGTGAACTTGATCGCGTTGGACAGGAAGTTCATCAGCACCTGGCGGATCCTGGCCGCGTCGCCGATCAGGGGCGAGGTCTCGCCGCGGGCCTCGACCGCGATCATCAGGTCCTTGGCGTCGGCCTGCTGGGTCAACAGCGCGACCGTGGCGCGCGCCGCCTCCATCGCATCGAACGGCTTGGCCTCCAGTTCGACCGCCCCGGCCTCCAGCCGGGAGAAGTCCAGCACGCTGTTGACCAGCTCCAGCAGGGTGGCGCTGGCGTCGCGGATCAGGCCGGCGTGGCGCGCGTCTTCGGCCGCCAGCCTTGGTGAACCCGCCAGCACCCCGGAAAAGCCGATGATGGCGTTCAGCGGCGTACGCAGCTCGTGGGTCATGTTGGCCAGGAAGTCGGACTTGGCCGCCGCCGCGTCCTCGGCCCGGCGTCGCGCGTCGACGAGGTCGATTTCCATCGCCTTACGGGCCTCGATGTCACGCGACACCGAAACCACGCCGCCGGCGCCGTCGGGGCCCGTGCTCGGCACCAGAGTGAAACAGGTCTCCACCCAGAAGACGTGGCCGTCCCTGTGAACGACCCTGTACTCGACCGTGCGTCGGTCGGCGTTCGGCGACAGGGAAGCAACGGCGGCGACCACCCGCTCGCGATCCTCGGGAAAAAGGTAGCTATAGTTGGGCGTCGCCTGCAGCTCCTCAGGCGTAAAGCCGAGCGCCCGTTCGATCGAGGGCGAAACGTAGCGCCGCGCGCCGGCCGCGCTCGTGAGCGCGATCACGTCGGTGACATTGTCGGCCAGCAGCCGATAGTGGGCCTCCGACGCGGCCATGCTTCGTCGAGACGCATCGAACAGGCGGCGCGCGGCCAGGCTGCGCATGACGCCGTCGGCGACGAAGCTCAGGGCCAGGACCAGAATGCCGACCACCGGGACCAGCGGCAGGCGATGCACATTGGGGCCGGCGATCACGAAGATCAGCATGGCCAGGGCCGGGATGCCGCCGCCGACGACGAACCCCGTCGTCGACTGGTAGGCGTTGTTCTGGGCGAAGAAGATCACCGAGATCCAGATGATCACGGCGCACACGCCGCCGCCATGCACCTGATCGATCCACAGCGCCGCCCCCAGGCCCATCCAGAGCATGGATCCGGCGATCAGATTGGCCAGGTGGGCGATGCGCATCGCCGGCCCGACCTTGCGGCCCTTGGCCTGCGGACGGGTGACGAAGATCGACAAGCCTTCCGACAGCAGCTGCAGGCCCAGCCAGGCCAGGCAGAGCCGCCAGGGCAGCATGAGGCTGACCAGCGCCGCGACACCGGCGGTGATCGCCAGGCGCAGGGGCAGGCCCTGATAGGCGCGGGCGGCCATCTCATCGAGGCCGTCGTCGAGTATATTCACCAAGGTCGCGGCCTCTCAGGGGTTCGGCGGCCGGACTATGCGGACAGGCTCTTGAGATCGGGTTACTTGCCGGTTGCCGCCGCGAGGATCGCTGCCTAGCCTCTGCTCATCACCTCTTCAGCGGCAAAGGCCTCCCATGCACATCGACCTCGGAACCGCGCGCATCTTCTTCGACGTCGTCGGCGCGAAGTTCGCGGTCGATGGCGAGCGGATGGTCGAGCGGCCGACCCTGATCGTCATGCACGGCGGCCCAGGCTTCGACCATTCGACGCTGCGGCCCTATTTCGACCGCTTCGCCGACACCCATCAGGTGATCTATATCGACCACCGCGGCAATGGCCGCTCGACCGGCGAGGCGGACACCTGGACGCTGGCCCAATGGGGCGACGACGTGAAGGCCTTCTGCGATGCGCTCGGCATCACCGCGCCCGTCGTTTACGGCAACTCGTTCGGCGGCATGGTGGCCACGGCCTATGCGAGCCGGCATCCAGAGCATCCGTCGAAGCTCATCCTGTCGTCGACCGCCGCCAGCCTGAAGCTGGAGGTGACCTACGCCATGATGGAGGCGCGGGGCGGCCTTCGCGCCCGGCGGATCGCCGAGACGTTCTGGACCGCGCCGACCGACGCGCTGGTCGCCGAATACCAGGAGGTCTGCATGCCGCTCTATAATCCGCGGCCGAACCCGGCCGACGCGACAGCGCGCCGCCGCGCCATCCGCAGGACCGCGGTGATGAGCCATTTCATCCTGGGCGAGATGCGCAGCATGGACCTGAGCGCCGGCCTGTCGGCGATCGGCGCGCCCACCCTGATCCTCGCCGGCGCCCACGACCCGATCACCCCGGTCGCCTGCAGCCAGGAGATCGCCGCCGCCCTGCCCGAAGGCGTCGCCGAACTGCACGTCTTCGAAGACGCCGGCCACGGCGTCCACCGCGACGAACCGGACCGGGCGGAAGCGGTGCTGCGGGCGTTCATGGGCTAAATCCTCCCCCGTAGGGGGAGGGGGACCACCCGAAGGGTGGTGGAGGGGGTTCGCCGCGTCTCGGCGCTGAAAAGCCAAAACCTAGGTCACCCTGAAACGGGCGCGGCCGGCATCGCACCCCCTCCACCGCGTTGCACGCGGTCCCCCTCCCCTTACGGTGGAGGAACTAGAACTCAGGCCCGCCCATCGCCTCGCTGAAGAACGCCACCGCCAGCTTGTGCGAGCGTTCCGCCGCCTGGGCGTTGTAGGCCATGGTGAGCAGGCCGCCCTGGCCGCGGGCGCCGGCCGGGTCCTGCACCTGGCGCGCCTCGCCGGGCATGTCGAAACCGTGATGGGCGTCGGCCATGACCTCGGAGCGGACGTGAGCGCGGTCGGCGTCGCTCAGCGAGGCGACCAGGGTCTCGCCGGCCTTCGGGTCGTTGTCGTAGCCGTCGAGGGCGCCGGTGACGATCAGGATGGGCGCGTCGACCAGGTCGCCGAACTCGAAGCCGCGCACCCGGTTGTACAGGTGGCAGATCGGATAGACCGGCATCAGCGCGGCGAAATGCGCGTCGCCGACGAAGGGGTCGTTCTGGGCCCGGGTCGCCGCCAGCATCGCCGCCACCGCGCCGAAGGAAAATCCGATCACCCCGATCCGCGCCGCATCGACCCTGGGGTGGGCGGCCAGCCAGGCGCGGGCGCCATAGAGGTCGGGCAGGGTCTCGGCCACCGTGCGCGGCCGGCCCTCGGCGCCGCCGGCCAGGCCGCGCGGCGACCACTGATCCAGCTCCAGGGTGATGAAGCCGGCGGCGTTCAGCGGCCCGGCATAGCCGCCCTCGCGATCGCTGGGACCGGCCGAACCGTGCAGCAGGATCACGGCCGGCAGCCGGCCGTCGAGCTCCGGAACGCGCAGCCGAGCGGCTATGCTCAGCGGCGTCTCGTGCAGCGACGGAAAGGCGACATAATGCAGGCTGGTCATGGCCGCTGCATCAGCGACAACGCCAGTTCGGCCAGGCCGCGGGTCCCGGAATTGTCGCGGCTGGCGTTGCCGGTGCCGATCCCATCCAGGTTGCGCTTGAACACCCCCTGGCCGATCGAGGCGAGGCGGAAGGCCGCGAAGCCGACATAGAAGTTGAAGTCCTCGATGCCGTCGCGGCCGGTGCGCCGGCAATAGGCGGCGACATAGGCCTCCTCGGTGGGGATGCCGGAGGTCTTGAAGTCGACGCCGGTCAGCGTGCCCCAGCTCTCCGAGACCGAATGCCAGAGCAGGCCGCCATAGCCGATATCGGCCAGCGGGTTGCCGAGCGTCGACAGCTCCCAATCCAGCACGGCGATGATCCGGGGTGCGGTCTGGTGGAACATGACGTTCTCCAGCCGGTAGTCGCCATGGGCGATGGTGGTGGTTTCTTCCTTCGGCGCGCGGTCGGGCAGGAGCGCGATCAACTCTTCCATCGCCTCGATCCTTTCGGTCTCGGCGCCGCGGTACTGCCTGGTCCAGCGATCGATCTGGCG
>DASYAQ010000103.1:0-2992 GCA_036501225.1 Caulobacteraceae bacterium
TTGGTCATCGACTGGACGCTGATCGGCGCGTCGCCGCCGACTTCGACGGAACCGACGCGAATCTTGCGGCTCGGGCGGCGTTGGATGGCGCGCCAGGGGCGCACGTGTTCGAGGGCTTGTGCGGTCATGACCGGCTAGAAATAGGCCATTTCGACGCCTTGCCCAAGCCCGTCATGAAAGTTTGTCAGGGCTTGGCGGTGTCCGCCAGGCTGGACAGCGACGCCGTGGCGGCCGGAAGCGGGCCCTTCAGCGCCCGGCCGACGAAGACGCTGATGGTGGCGGGATTGGAAACCTCGACGCTCAGGCCCTGCAGGGTCGAGGCGCCATAGGCCTCGCCGGTCTCGAGCTGGCGGGCGAAATAGACCGAGCCGTCGGCGCCGCGGACGACGACCGAGGTGGGCTTGCTGGCCTGCAGGATCACCAGCGCGCTCGCGGCCGGCGCGCCATAGATCGGGCCCTTGGCTTCAAAAGGCGTGCCCACGGCCGCGGCGGGCGTGGCGATCGGCGCGGCGGCCGACGCCGGCTCGCCTGGCGTGGTATTCAGTCCGGGCGTCACATAGGGCTCCGGGGTCGTCGATTCGGTCGGCGGCGGCAGCGGCGCGCCCAGCGACACCGGACCCGTCGGCGGCTTGGACGAGTTGACCATCCTGGCCTGGGCGGCGGGCGGGGTTCCGTGGGCCGAGGCGCCGCGGTTCATCACATGCTGGGCGATATTCCAGATCACGATCGCGGCGATGACCAGGACGCCCAGGATGATGACCAGCCTGAAATTCGGATCGCGCTCGCGGTCGACCCCCACCGGCGCGGCCCGCACCGGGTCGCGTTCCGGCGCCTCGTGCTTGTAGCGTTCAGCGGCCTCTTCCGGGTCGAGGCCGAGCGCGCTGGCATAGGCGCGGACATAGCCGATGGCGAAGGGCCGCGACGGCAGTTCGTCCAGCCGCATCGCCTCGATCGCGGCCAGATATTGCGGCCGGATACGGGTGGCGAGCGACAGCTGTTCGAGGTCCTGGCCGCGGGCTTCGCGCCGGCTGCGGAAGGCCGCGCCGAGGCTCTCGGCGCCCTCGAGCGATTCGCCAGCGCGGCCGGCGTCGGCCGCGCGGCCCGGCGACAGGTCGAACCCCGGGGTCATCAGGCCGGCATCTAGCGGCATGACGATCTCATCCAGGATCCCGCGAAGTTGGACACGACTTTTGACTGCGCCCCGAACCGCAAATCAGCACCTGTGGATAACTATCGGGATTCAGCACGAATCTCAAGTAGTTATATGACCACCGACAACTTTCTGGCCAAGGTTTCGACCTGGCTGCGAACGGACCCTTCGGTGCCTTTCAACAGGCCATCGACGCCGCGGCGAGCGGCCTCGCGATCGCAGGACAAGACCATCTGTTTGACGGGGCCGATCCCGCCTGGCGGCATCGACAGCTGATCATAGCCGAGCGCGATCAGGGCGAAAGCCTCGATTGGCCGGCCGGCCATTTCGCCGCACACCGAGACCGGCGTTCCACTCTCGGCGCAGGCGTCCTGGATGGTCTTCAGCGCGCGCAGCGCCGGCGGCGACAGCGGGTCGTAGCGGTCGGCGACCCGCGGATTGCCCCGATCGGCGGCGAACATGTACTGCATCAGGTCATTGGTGCCGATGGAGACGAAGTCGGTCATGGGCAGCAGCGCATCCAGGTGCCAGATCAGCGCCGGCGCCTCGATCATCGCCCCGACGCGCAGCTGGCTCGGCGCCGGACGCCCCCGCCGTTCGGCCCAGGCGATCTCGACATCGACCAGGGCGCGGGCGGCGCGGAACTCCTCGACGCTGGCCACCAGCGGGAACATGACCCTGAGCTCGCGGCCGCGGGTGGCGGCGATCAGGGCGCGCAGCTGCAGCCTGAGCAGCGCCGGGCGATCCAGCCCCATGCGGATGGCGCGCCAGCCGTGGGCGGGATTGTCCTCCCGCTCGGCCTCCAGATAGGGCAGGATCTTGTCGCCGCCGAGATCGAGCGTCCGGAAGGTCACGGGCATGCCGTTCGACGCCTGAAGCACCCGGGTATAGAGCTGGGTCTGGGCGTTGAAGCGCGGCAGCTCCTCGGCGACCATGAACTGGAACTCGGTGCGGAAGAGGCCGATGCCCTCCGCCCCGGTTTCGGCCAGGATGTCGAGGTCGACGGCGAGGCCGGCGTTCATCAAAAGCGAGATCTTGGCGCCGTCGCGGGTGAAGGCCGGGGTGTCGCGCAGGCGGGCGAATTCGGCGCGGCGCTGGTCGCGCACCGCCATCCGCGCCTTCAACGCCTCGACCACGTCCAGGCGGGGGCGCAAGTAAGCCTCGCCGCTCTCGGCGTCGACGATCACCGGGTCGCCCTGGCTGACCCGGTCGCGCAGGCCGGAGAGCCGCCCGACGCAGGGGATTTCCAGGGCGCGAGCGACGATGCCGGCGTGGCTGGCGACCGAGCCCTCTTCCAGGAGGATGCCCTTCAGCCGGCCGCGATCGTATTCGAGGATGTCGGCCGGGCCCAGATTGCGCGCGATCAGGATGGCGTTGTCCGGCAGGTCGAGATGGACGCGGTCGCCGTCGCCCGAGAGGTGGCGCAACAGCCGGTCGTTCAGGTCCTCCAGATCGTGCAGCCGTTCGCGCAGGTACGGGTCGCGCGCCTGGCCGACGGTGGCGCGATGCTCCGAGCGCACCCGCTCGACCGCCGCCTCGGCCGTCAGGCCCGAGCGCACCGCCTCTTCCAGCGAGCGGTTCCAGCCGCGGGAATGGGCGAACATGCGATAGGTCTCGATCACCTCGAACGAGGCGCCGACCAAGCCGTGCTGGCCGTCCATCATCTCGTCGATCTGGGTCTGCAGCGCGGTGACGGCGGCCTTCAGCCGGGCTTCCTCGGCGGTGGCGTCTTCGGAGAGCAGCTGTTCGCGCGGCACCGGCGCCTCGTGCAGCACCGCGACCCCGTAGGCCAACCCCTCGGCGAAGCGGACGCCCCTCAGCCGCTCCGGCTTGTGCGGGGCG
>DASYAQ010000104.1:0-2149 GCA_036501225.1 Caulobacteraceae bacterium
ACTTCGCACGCGAGACCGCCAACGCAAGCTGATCGCCAAGATCGACGAGGCGCTGCAGCGCATCGACGAGGGCAATTACGGCTATTGCGAAGAGACCGGCGAGCCGATCGGCATCGCCCGGCTGGACGCGCGGCCCATCGCTACCTTGAGCCTGGAAGCCCAGGAACGCCACGAGCGCCGCGAGCGCGTGCACCGGGACGAATAGAGCGGGGTTGACCCGCGGGCTTACGCCGGCCGCGAAATTTCCTTAAAGCCGGCTTCATGACCGATCGTCTCATCATCGCCGCGGTGCAGGTCGACCCGACCGTGGGCGCCATCGACGCCAACGAAGCCCTGGCCGCGGCGCGCCTCGCCGAGGCCACGGCCGCCGGCGCGGACCTGGCCGTCTTCTCCGAACTCTTCCTCATCGGCTATCCGCCCGAGGACCTGGCGCTGAAGCCCGCCGCCGTCGCCGCCTGCCGCGCGGCGCTGGATCGGCTGGCGCTGAAGACCAAGGACGCCTGCGCCGCGCTGATCGGCCTGCCCTGGCCGAGCGGCGAGGGGCGGGGGCCGCACAATGCCGTGGCGCTGATCGCCGATGGCGAGATCAGGGACGTCACCTTCAAGGTCGACCTGCCCAACTATGGGGTGTTCGACGAAAAGCGCGTGTTCACGCCGGGGCCGGGCGCCCATGCCTTCGACTTCAAGGGGGTGAAGATCGGGGTCCCGGTCTGCGAGGACGCCTGGGGACCGATTCCCTGCGCCGAGCTGGCCGCCCAGGGCGCGGAGCTGCTGCTCATCCCCAACGGCTCGCCCTATCGGCGCACCGCCGAGGACGAGCGGCTGGGCATTGCACGGGCTCGCACCGCCGAGACCGGCATCCCGCTGATCTATGTCAACCAGGTCGGCGGCCAGGACGAACTGGTGTTCGACGGCGCCTCCTTCGCCCTGCAGGCCGACGGCAGCCCCTGCATGAGCCTGCCAATGTTCGAGGAGGCCCTGGGTCTGATGGCCTGGGAGCGATCGGGCGGCGTCTGGGTTTGCGCCGAGGCGCCGATGACGGCCTGGCCGGAGGGGCCGGAAGAGGTCTATCGCGCCATGGTGCTCGGCCTTCGCGACTACGTGAACAAGTCTGGGTTTCCTGCTGTTCTGATTGGGCTTTCTGGCGGAATCGATTCAGCGATCACCGCCGCCGTGGCCGCGGACGCCCTGGGTGCGGACCGGGTGCATCTGGTCATGCTGCCCTCGCGCTACACCAGCCGCGAAAGCTTCGAGGACGCCGAGGGCTGCGCCGCGGCCATCGGCGCCGACTATCGCATCATCCCGATCATGCCCGGCGTCGCGGCGATGGACGAGATGCTGGCCGAGGCATTCGCCGGCCGCAACGCCGACACCACCGAGGAGAACATCCAGGCCCGCCTGCGCGGCGTCACCCTGATGGCGATCTCCAACAAGACCGGCGCGCTGGTGCTGACCACCGGCAACAAGTCGGAGATGGCGGTGGGTTACGCCACCCTCTATGGCGACATGTGCGGCGGCTATAACGTCCTGAAAGACATCTATAAGACCGATGTCTTCGCGATCTCGGCCTGGCGCAACAGCCATCGACCGTTCCTGGCCTCCGCCGATCACCCGATCCCCGACCGCATCCTCACCAAGCCGCCCAGCGCCGAGTTGCGCGACAACCAGACCGACCAGGACAGCCTGCCGCCCTACGCCGACCTCGACGGCATCCTGCATGGCCTGGTCGAGGAGGAGGCGACCCTCGACGAGATCGTCGCCCGCGGCTATGCGCCGGAGGTGGTCGAACGCATCCAGCGCCTGCTCTACATCTCCGAATACAAGCGCCGCCAGGCGCCCCCCGGCGTCAAGATCGGCGGCAAGGCCTTCGGCCGCGACCGCCGCTACCCGATCGTCAACGGATTCAGGGACAGGATCGGCGGGTTCTAAGCCTCTCCCTTTGGGACCCAAAGGGAGAGGTCTTTGGGCATCAGCCTCGGAACCTGTTCTGGGTTGATGGCGGCCATTTCGCGGATCGCCGGCAGGATCGCCTCGATCGTGTCGACGGCTCGCCAGGCGCTGGCGAAGGCGGGCGGGGTGAGGTTCAGGGCGATGGTCTGGTCGAGGAATCCGAACAGCGGATCCCAGAAGCCCTCCGGATTATAGAAGA
>DASYAQ010000105.1:0-1943 GCA_036501225.1 Caulobacteraceae bacterium
AGAGCCGCTGTCGCGCCGCGTCGCTGCTGGTGGCGGAGAAGCGGTTGGATCGCCTCGCGCCGCTGATCGACCGCCTGCCGGCCGAGGTCCCGGTCTATGCCGCCGGTCAGGGTGTGATGGACGCCATTGTCGGCTTCCACATCCATCGCGGCGTCATGGCCCACGGCGTCCGGCCGGCCGATCCGGGCGCCGACGCGCTGCTCAGGGGCCTCGGACCCCGTGCGTTGGTGCTGGTGCTGTTCGGCATCTCCAACCACGACAATATGGGCGGCCTGTTCCGCAACGCCGCCGCCTTTGGCGCGGACGCGGTGCTGCTGGACGCCGGCTGCTGCGATCCGCTCTATCGCAAGGCCATCCGCGTCTCGGTCGGCGCGGCCCTGAAGGTTCCGTTCGCGCGGCTGCCCGCGGCCGAGGACCCGCTGGCCATGCTCGAACGGACGGGATTCACCGCCCTGGCGCTCAGCCCAAGCGGCGCCGAGCCGCTGGCCGGTCTGGTGCGTCCGGACCGGGCCGCCGTGCTGCTGGGGACCGAGGGCGCGGGCCTGGACGAGGCGCTGTTGCGGCGCGCCCGCACCGTGGCCATCCCGATGGCGGCCGGCTGGGATTCGCTGAACGTCGCCGCCGCCAGCGCCATCGTGCTGCACCAGTTGACGCGGGCCGAACGTTCCAAGCATGCCGAATCCGCTTAGGGAATCGACATGCTGACACGGCGATCGATCAGCGCGGGCTTGACCGCGGCGGTCTTCAACGGCGCGCCTCTGGCCGCCGCTCGCACGCGGGCGGCCTTCCCGGTCTGGCCGAACGGCGCCAGGGCCGCGGTCAGCCTCACCTATGACGACGGGCTGGACAGCCAGCTCGACAATGCCGCCGGCTCGCTCGAGGCCGCCGGCTTGAGGGCGACCTTCTTCATCACCCGCGACAATGCCGACGCGCGCGCCAAGGACTGGGCAAGCCTGGCGAAATGTGGCGGCCATGAGTTCGGCAACCACACGGTCACCCATCCCTGCGATCTGCGCGGCTATACGGCGGCCTCTTTCGCGCGGCGGGAGATCCTGCCGATGCAGGCGTGGCTGGACGATCATGTCGGGCGCAATCCACTGCGCCTCTTCGCCTATCCCTGCAGCGCCACTGACCTGGGCCCCGGCGATGCGAACCAGCAGCTCGCCCGCTACGAGGCGCTCTTGAAGACCACGGGGTTTCGCGGCGCGCGGACCTGCGACGAGGACGACCCCAACAGCCCCGGCTATGCGCGCGCAGCCCCCTATCGCCTGCGCGCCTCGGCGACGACCTCCGACCGGGACGATCCGGAACTGCCGACCGCCTATGTGCGCGACGCCATGCAGCGGGGCGACTGGGCGATCCTGGTCTTCCACGACATCCTGAAAGAGCGGACTGGTCCTGGCGAGACCTCTATCGCCACCCACGACGCCGTCCTGCGCTGGCTGGCCGCGCAGCCGGTCTGGTGCGCGCCGATGGGCCAGGTGCTCGATCACATCGCCGGCCAGCCGGCCTGATCAGGCGCGGCGGGTGCGCAGCCAGATCTCGGCGACGGCCAGATTCGGCGCCCAGCAGGCCCAGGCGATGAGCGGATAGACCAGGTTGAACGACAGGCCGGGCACGGCGCTCAGCGGCAGGTAGAGACGCAAGGTCACCGCCGCGAAGGTGAGCGAGAAGGAGCGGATCATCCAGCGCCGATGGCTGACGAAATCGCGCCGCCGCACCGCCAGAAAGGCCAGGCCGGTGGTGGTGAGCCAGGCCATGGCCAGCAGCAGGAAGCCCCAGCGCGCCACCTCGCCGGCGCTGGTGTTCCAGGCCAGCACCGCGCCGGTCAGACCGCCGACCAGACAGAGCGTGACGTAGCTGCGCCCGATCAGCCGGTGCAGGGCCGGCCGCCGCGCCCGGATGGAGGCGAAGAACTGCCAGGGGCCGAGCAGCAGCGCCAG